>ONZJ01000003.1 GCA_900313005.1 Rhodobacteraceae bacterium EL129
TGAGGGATAAAACGGCCTGACGGGATGCAGTGGCGAGGAAGGTAATACCGTGATCAACGCACGCCGCGGCAAAGACGAGGTCTTCGGCGGAAACGGCTTTGACACCATCAGTGCCGGCGAAGGCAACGACACCGTCTTTGGCGGCAATGGCCAGGATCTCGTGTTCCTCAACCAGGGCAATGATCTTTTCAATGACAATGGTCAGGGCGGAGTGCTGGGTCGTGACACGGTCTTTGCCGGCCTTGGCAACGACACGATCGAAGGCGGTAACGGCGACGATGTGTTCCACGGCGAAGATGGCAATGACGTGATCAACGGTCGTCTGGGCAATGACACCATCTATGGCGGCAATAACTTCGACACGATCAGCGCCGGCGAAGGCAATGACCGGGTCTGGGGCGGCAATGGCCAGGATCTGGTGTTCCTTAACCAGGGTGACGACATCTTCTTTGACAACGGTCAGGGCGGTGAGCTGGGCCGTGACACCGTGTTTACCGGGCTTGGCAACGACACCGTGCAGGGCGGCAACGGCGATGACCGCTTCTTTGGCGAGGACGGCAACGATTTGCTGATCGCGCGGCTGGGCAATGACACCGTGGGCGGTGGGGCCGGCAATGACACCATTGATGGCGGTGGCGGCTCTGACACGCTGACCGGGGCTGCGGGCGTCGATACGTTCATCTTTGCCGCAGGAGATGCGGCGACAGGCACCGATCTGGTCACCGACTTCCTGCTGGGCACGGATGTGTTCCAGATGAGTGGTACGACCGCAGGCGCGGTGACGGTCGATTACAACAGCGGCGCCAATGAGGTCACAGTGTCCGTCGGCGGCAATGACGTCACCGTCCTGCGCAGCGGCGCGGACCTCAGCGGATTTGGCACCGACGATATGATCTTCGTCTGACCCGATCCTCACAACGGGCCGCGCCCCGCGGGGGGGCGGTCCAGCTTCAGAACATCTCGATATCCTCGTCCAGATCATTGAGCGAGCTGAGCCCTCTCAGCAGCAGGCTCTGACCATCTGCGAAACGGATCAGCACCCCGTCCGGGGTCAGCTCGGCGTGGTCGCGTATCACATCGCGGGCTTGGGCCGTGCCGGCCAGAGAGATGGCGAGATGCAGCTGATCGACGCCAACTTCGAAGTCCGTGATCTCATCGCGTGACATCTGAGGGCCAAAGGCAAACACATCAGCCCCGAACCCGCCGGTGATCGTATCCTGCCCCAGGTCATCGCCCTGGGCCGTGTCGACATAGCGGTCGTTGCCCTCTTCCAAAAACACCTGATCCCGGCCCACACCGCCAAACACCACGTCATTACCGGCCCCTGCGAAGATCACGTCGAAATTGGCACCTCCATAGACCGTGTCATCGCCGAGCCGCGCAAAGATCAGATCATTGCCATCCTCGCCATAAAAGACATCATCGCCATTGCCGCCCTGCACGGTGTCATCCCCCGCTCCGGTATAAACCGTATCCCGGCCCGACGCGCCGCCCTGGGCTGTGTCGACAAAGATATCGTCCCCCTGCCCCAGGAAGACCAGATCGCGCCCATCACCGCCATAGACCTCATCGTCGCCATCGCCTGCGCGGATGGTGTCATCGTTGCGCCCGCCGTAAACCGTATCATCGCCGAGCCGCGCAAAGATCAGGTCATTGCCATCCTCGCCATAAAAGACATCCGCCCCATTGCCACCCTCAACCGTGTCGTCGCCAAGGCCCGCATAGACCGTGTCTTGGCCCAACACGCCACCCTGAGCGTTATCAAAGAAGAGATCATCGCCCTGGTTGAGGAAGATCAGATCGCGGCCACTACCGCCGTGCACCTCGTCGTTGCCTTCACCGGCACTGATGGTGTCGAAATTATCGCCGCCATAGACCGTATCATTGCCCAGCCGCGCAAAGATCAGGTCATTGCCGTCCTCGCCATAAAAGACATCATCGCCATTGCCGCCCTCAACCGTGTCATCACCAAGGCCTGTATAAACCGTGTCGCGGCCCGGCGCGCCGCCCTGGGCGTTGTCATAAAAGACATCGTTCCCATCGCCCAGAAACGCCAGGTCCCGGCCATCGCCGCCATGCACCTGGTCGCGCCCGGCGCCGGCAAAAAGCGTATCATCATTGCGCCCGCCATAAAGGCTGTCATCGCCCAGACGCGCAAAGATCAGATCATTGCCATCCTCGCCAAAAAACTGATCCGCCCCGTTGCCGCCTTCAACCGTATCGTCGCCGGCACCGGTATAGACCCTATCCCGGCCCAATTCGCCGCCCTGAGCATTGTCAGAGAACAGATCATCGCCCGCGCCCAGAAAGATCAGGTCCTGACCGTCGCCGCCCCAAATGCGGTCATTTCCAAGCCCGCCGAAAATCGTGTCGAAATTGGCCCCGCCATAAATTGTGTCCCCTCCGCTGCCGCCAGTGATCAGGTCGTTGCCACCTTCGCCGTGCAGCTCGTCCCCACCGGTGAGGCTGGTCAGCGTGTCATCACCCTCGCCTGCAAAGACCGTATCGCTTTGGAAGGCCCCATTGGCGTCGGTGTCGTTGAACTGATCATCGCCCGCGCCCAGAAACACCAGATCGCGGCCGCGGCCGCCAAAGACGATATCACTGTCTGCCCCGGCATAGACCGTATCATCCAGATCACCTGCATAGATCTGGTCGAACCCGGCCCAGCCATAGATCACATCCGCGCCCGCCTCGCCAAAGATCACGTCATTGGTCTCGCCTCCCTCCAGCGTGTCGGCGCCATCGGTGCCGCGTAATTCCTGCTGAAGCGCCAGCGGTGGGCGGTCCACCGTCCAGTCGATGGCCTGGGCCAGATCGTCGGCGCTCAGGGTGGCACCGTCCACGCTGCGCACATCCAGCTCTTGTCCGCGAAAGAACAGGCGCGCGCCCCATGAGGTGCCCGAGACGGTGATCTGCCCCATGCTATAGAGCATCGGGATATGGGACAGATCCAGCCGGTCCTGGGTGATGTCAAAATCAGTGATCGTGTCGCGCGCGGTGTCGCGTGTCAGAACAAAGCGGTCCGCCCCCGCGCTCCCCGTCAGCCGGTCTACGCCTGCGCCATCAAACAGGATGTCATCGCCATTGCCCCCCAACAGCGTGTCATGGCCTGCGCCGCCGACCAGCATGTCATTGAGACTGCCCCCCGTGAGCGCTGTGCTGGTGGGGCCTGCCTGCTGCACCTGGCCCTGATCGGACAGATCCACGCTCAGCTCCGTGATCTCGGCGCGCAGATGGCTGGTGACCAATAGGGTCAACCTGTCGTCTGTGGCCACGGCCTCCAGATCCGTCAGACTGCCCAATGAGGCCTCCACCTCGGTCGTGATTGTATCGAGATGCAGCAACTGGCCGGTGGGCATCAGCGCAAAGAGATCAAGGCCCTGATCCGCGCCTCCTGCAACCACATAGGTACAGCCCTCATGGGTGACGGTCGACACCCCCGACACAGCGCCAAAGCGTGTTTCAAGATTATCCAGAATATGATCGCGCACCTCCAGGCGGCCATCGCTTGTCAGCTCCAGCACAGACAGGGCAGCCCCTTGGGTGTCTTCGCCCCGGGAGGCGATGATCACATAGGTCTGCACCCCGATCTGAGCCGTGGCCAGATCCGTGGGTAAGTCATAAAGCCCCAACCCCAGCTCAGTGCCCATAGAGGCTGTGGGGCTCAACTGTCCTGTGGTGTCATTGACGGCAAAGACCGACACACCCGGGGTCTCGGCGCTGATGCTCAGCACATAACTTTGTCCGTTCATCGAAACCGAGGTCAAGGCCGTGGGCAGCCCATGAAAGGTGCCCTCATTGTCCCAGACCACCGCCCCGGCCACCAGCTGATCACTGGTGTCCGCGCGAAAGCACCGCAAGCTGCCATCATTGGCGGCAGCGAAAATAAACCCGTTGTCCGTCTGGACCAGCTGCGTGCCGCGCGGGCCTGCGGCCTCAGTGCCCTGCAACAGGGCCGTGCCCAACAGGCCGCCCGCGCCCATCTCGTAACCGACCAGTTGATCGCGCCCCACCGCACCGATTACAACAACGGTTTCCCCGTCAATGTTGAGCACCTGCAGTCGCCCATCGACGGTGGTCTGCACGCCAGTCTCGAAATAGCGCTGATCCATGATCTGCGGGCGCCCTGCCCCGTCAAATCCGATGCAGATCACCCCGCCATCGCGGCCCGACACGGCCATCACCACCGGGCCAGCATCGGTCTGAACCACCTCAAGCGCGCCCAGCCCTACGCCCATATTTTCCAAAAGCACCCCAACCGCGCCGCCATACCGGAGATCCAGCATTTCTCACCCGTTCACTTACCCGGGCTCAGACATGAGAGAAAAATGGGGCTCCGCGGGGCAGAGCTTCAGGGCAAAACTACGACGCTTACGAACAATTTCGTTCAACCCTGCAGCACTTCAGGGCAAGGACCGTCAGTCTTCCATCAGTTCCTTGTGGTAATCAATCGCCTCTTCGAGGTCTTTGAAATGGGTGATCTTGCCGTGTTCCAGCACCAGGCCTTCGTCGCAGAACTCGCGCACTTCGGGCATGTTGTGGGTGACCAGAATGGCGCTGGCCTCTTTCATCCGCTCGCGAAACACCTGTCGGCTTTTGCGCTTGAACTGCTGATCGCCCACGGCTGTCACCTCGTCGACCAGATAGATGTCAAACCGGATGCCCATGGAGGTGCCAAAGGCCAGACGCGACCGCATCCCCGATGAATAGCTGCGCACGGGGGCGTGGAAATGCGGGCCGATATCGGCAAACTCTTCGACAAAATTGATCAGGCTGTCAGTGTCGACACCGTAGATGCGCGCAATGAAACGCACGTTTTGTGCGCCGGTCAGATCCGGGTGAAACGAGCCTGCAAACCCCACCGGCCACGAGATGGTCCCAGTTGAGATGATCCGCCCGGCATCGGGCTTGATCGTGCCTGCAATCAGCTGCAACAGGGTCGATTTTCCCGCCCCGTTGCGCCCCAGCAGCGCAATGGATTTGCCCTGGGGCAAGGTCAGGTTCAACCGGTCAATCACCACCTTGCGGGTGTTGTTGGCCCAAAACCCCTTACTCAGGTTTTCAAAACGGATCATGCCAGCCCTGCCCGGTTGCCAGTCTGATCAGCGACGGTCGCGGATCGAATAATAGATCAATGCCCCGATCGACCAGGCCATGGTCAGAAAGAGCACACAGAGCCCAAGAATGATCCACCGCTTGGGATACTCCGAACTTTCGGCCTTGGTGGGCTCAATATAGGTGGCCAGATAACGCGACTGGCGCGCAGCAGTGGCCCGGGCCACATCCAGCGCCGCCAGAGCCGCGCGATAGGTTTCCTCGCCATATTCGCGGTCCACGGTCAGGCGCTCAAACTCGGCGATCAGCGTGGGGTAATCTTCGCCCACAGCCCCGTTGCTGGTGTCATCGGAGGTAAAGCTTTCGCGCTCGGATCCGATACGTTCGCGAATGACCGAAATGCGTCGGGCCGCCTGACGCACACGCGGGTCTTCGGCATTGGCCGTGTTCAGCAGCAGGTCATAGTCAATCAGCGCCTGGGCCAGTTGTTGTTGCAGATTGCTCATCACGCCCAGACGGCTCTGCAGATCCGCCTCCGGGTCGACAATCTGAGTGCGCGTGCGGAAGGCGGTCAGCGCCTCTCGGGCAGCCTTGAGGCGTTCCAGAGCCTCATCCAGATCCGCAATCGCATAGCGCGTGGCGTCTTCGCGTGCAGTGTTGGACAGCATGTTGATCATCGCCTGACTTTCGCCCACGATCTCGCGGCCTACGGCCTGAGCGAAATCGGGATCAAAGGCAAAGACACGCAATTCGATCAGCCCGGTGGATTTGTCATAGGAAATCCGCACGATCCGTTTCCAGAACCACAGCAGGTCTTCAATGTCCGCATCAGGCCAGATCGAAAACACCTTGTCGGTGGCCCAGGGCATACCCTTCCAATGCTGGGAATAATGCCCGCGCAGATCCAGCTCGGCATCAATCCGGCGCACGATTTCCTGGCTTTGGATAAACTCATACAGGACATCCGTGTCCGACGCCCCACTGCCCCCGCCCACAAGACCGGGAATGATGCCCAGAAAATCACTGGCCGCAGCACCCTCTTCACGTTGCACCGAAAACCCGGTGGTTGAGGAGTATTGATCTTCGGCAACGGCAAAAAGATAGCCCGCCACCAGAACAATGGGGCCAATCACGAACACGAGAAACGAAAACAGCTGCCCCCAATGGCGCGTTTTCATATTAGCTGGTTCTGCCACCTCGGAGGTGATCAGCTCCTTGCCCTCTTCGTCTACCAGTGCAGGCAGGGTCTCGCCCTTGCCGAGAACACGCTCTTCCAGGTTTGCCGATCCGGGCTTGGGGCCAGGGCTGTGCGGGCCGGAGGCGCGTTTTGCAGCGACCACGGGCTTTTCGGCCGCTGTTTCAGCTGTTTTAGGGGCATCCGTATCGTCCGCAATCCTGTCAGCGGCAACGGGTCGTAAGTTAAGCCTGGCAGTCATGGTCGGGTCTTTGTCCTGTCTTCAAACGGCACATCCGGTGCAGGGTGTTTTGCCTATGTAGTGCATTTTGCAGTTGGACTGAATGCTAATTCGCGTGGGCGGTATCGCAGTCAGACCGCATGCTTTCCCCGGGTTGGGAAATACAGTAGGTTCGGGCTTCAGTTCGCATCCGCCTTGTGTCACAGGATTCCTTTTTCGCATGTCGCACGATTCCTCTTCCTCCAGCTTGCCGCGCACGCCCCTGGACCTTCCGTTTGCGGTCGAGGTTTCAGATATGGACGACACGGTGCGCACCCCAGGCATGGCCCGGTCATTTGCCAGCGGGCGCACCATCCTGGCGCTGATGCTGCGCGAGATGTCGACACGTTACGGTCGGACCGTTGGCGGGTACTTTTGGAGTGTAATAGAGCCTGTTTCAGCCATTTTCATCCTGGCGCTCGGCTTTAGCTTGCTGATCCGCTCACCCTCTCTGGGGTCAAACTTCTTTTTGTTTTATGCCTCGGGCTACATCCCCTTTCACCTCTACCAGCAAATCTCGGTGACAGGCGCACGCAGCATCAGCTTTTCGCGCCCCTTGTTGTTTTATCCCGCAGTCACCTGGGTGGATGCGGTGCTGGCCCGGTTCATTCTGAATGCGCTGACCGGGATCATGGTCAGCTATCTGACCTTGCTGATCGTGATGATGACACTGGACACCCGGACCGTGATCGACGTCGGGCCCGTGCTGCTAGCGGGCCTGCTGTCGATGGCTCTGGGCTTTGGCATCGGCACGATCAACTGCGCGCTTGAAGGGCTCTATCCCACCTGGGAAATCATCTGGTCGATTATCACTCGGCCTCTGTTTCTGGCCTCGGGCATCTTGTTTATCTACGAGGACATGCCTCAGGGGGTTCAGAATATCCTGTGGTATAATCCGTTGATGCATATCACGGGCATTTTCCGCGAAGGAATCTTTCCTCTGTACGAGCCGGAATATGTCTCGACGGCCTATGTGCTGATCATTGCGTTCAGCATGACCACACTCGGCCTGATGATGCTGCGCCGCTTCAATCGCGAAATCCTGGAAAACGGGTAAGGCCCGAAGAGCGAGGTCAGGCCTCGCCCGACCAGCGGCGCACAGTGTCATGTGCCACATCAGTGCGCGACCGCAGCCCATCACGCAACGCCCGCAGGACAAGTCCCACAAAGGCGCGCCTCTGCCCTTTGTGAAACCGAGCTTTCAGCAGCCATTTCACCGCCGCTGCGGGCAGGACCAGCACAAACCAGCCCCCTGCACACAGCCGGTACACCATCAGGAGATTGCGGTAGTGGTAATAGCTTTTCCACAAGGGGCGAAAACGCTGCTCGACCGTGTCTGTGGTCGAGAAGTTATGCTCAAACCGCAAGGTCGGATCAAACAGGATCCGCCCGCCGCGCACCCGCAGACCCAGCGTGTAAAGCACGTCATCGCCATAGATAAACAGGCTGCCATCTGGGTAACCCGCACGCGCAATACCGACGCGCGAGATGAAAAACCCCACAAACGAGGCCCCGTCAATATCCCGAGGGTCCCTACGCGCATAATCCTGCGGGCCCAGATGAAACCCGCTGCGCCCCTGCCCTGTCAGCGTCCGGCGCAGGGCGGCGCGGTTCCAGAATGGGTTGATCGACGGGCGGTTCATATCGCAAATCCGCCCATCGGGATGATAGGCCGCCGCCCCCCAGCCTTCGGCAGCACTGCGATCTTGTGCCAGAAACGCCGCCAGCACCCCCGGCTCAGGGCGGCTGTCGTCATCCATCACCACCACCCAATCCGGGTCATAGATGGCCACCGCATGGCGCATCCCATGCTCGAATCCGCCTGCCCCGCCGATGTTTGTTTCGCTGCGGATCACATCCACCCGGCTGTCAGCCAGGGCTTTCTGGGTCAACCAATCACCTGTGCCATCGGTGCTGATGTTGTCGAACACCACAACCGCCGCCAACTCATGCGCAGGGCTTTGCAACAACCGCGACAGGGTCACTTGCAATTCAGGCAACCGGTTATGGGTCACCACGACGGCCACAAGGCGGTTGATCTCAGCACTGGAAGGGGCGGTATTCATAGAGCGCGCTTTGGCGGCTAATTGCGATATTGTCAAACGTTTGCCACGATCTCGGACTATGACCCGCGGCGGATATATGACATCAAGCAGCAGTGAATCTGCAACGACAGGTAAAGGCACTATGCAAATCGAAGACACCCCCCTGCCGGGACTGAAGGTTCTAACCCCTGCGCGGTTCGGGGATGCCCGCGGGTTCTTTAGCGAAAGCTGGAATCGCCAGCGCATGACCGAGGCAGGGCTGATGTATGATTTTGTGCAGGACAATCACTCCTTGTCGGCCCGTAAAGGCACGCTCCGGGGGCTGCATTTCCAAGCGCCCCCCCACGCTCAGGCCAAACTGGTGCGCTGTGGCCGGGGCCGGTTGTGGGATGTGGCCGTGGACATCCGCAAGGGTGCTGCGACCTATGGCCAGTGGTTCGGCACGGAACTGAGTTTTGACAATGGGCGGCAGATGCTGATCCCGGCAGGGTTCCTGCACGGGTTTGTCACCCTCACCGATGATGTCGAGGTGGTTTACAAATGCACCGATATCTACGCCCCCGAATGTGATGGCGCCGTGGCCTGGGACAGCTGCGGTATTGCGTGGCCTCTGGACGGCCCCCCCATCCTGTCAGACAAAGATGCCGCCGCCCCTGCCCTGGCTGCGTTCACCACCCCCTTTACGGAGCCCACATCATGAAACTTCTGATCACCGGCGGGGCCGGGTTCATCGGGTCCGCCGTGGTGCGTCAAGCGATTGCGCGCGGCCACCAGGTGGTCAACCTGGATGCGCTGACCTATGCCGCCTGCCTCGACAACGTGGCCAGCGTCTCGGACCACCCCAATTATGCGTTTGAGCATGTCAATATCTGCGATGGCCCTGCATTAGAGACTGTTTTGGATCGTCATGCCCCGGATGCAGTCCTGCATCTGGCCGCCGAAAGCCATGTCGATCGCTCCATCGACGGACCCGGCGCATTTATCGACACCAATGTGATCGGCACCTACACCCTGCTGCAAGCCGCCCGCGGGTATTGGGAAGGCCGCAACCGCCCCGAGACGTTCCGCTTCCTGCATGTCTCCACCGACGAGGTCTTCGGGTCCTTGGGGGACACCGGCATGTTTGTCGAAGACACGCCCTATGACCCACGCAGCCCCTATTCGGCCTCCAAGGCCGCGTCGGACCATCTGGTGCGGGCGTGGTATCACACCTATGGGCTGCCGGTGCTGCTGACCAATTGTTCAAACAACTATGGCCCCTATCATTTCCCCGAAAAGCTGATCCCGGTGGTCATCTTGCGGGCTTTGGCGGGCGATCCGATCCCTATCTACGGGGCCGGCGAGAATATTCGCGACTGGCTTTTTGTCGAGGATCACGCCGATGCTCTGCTGACGGTTGTCGATAAGGGTACCCTGGGCGACAGCTATAACATCGGTGGCGAAAACGAGGCGCGCAATATTGATCTGGTGCGCATGATCTGTGCCATTCTGGATCAGATGCGCCCGGGCCCTGCCCCCTATGCAGATCAGATCACCTTTGTCACCGACCGGCCTGGGCATGACATGCGCTATGCCATCGACCCCACACACATCCGCGAGACATTGGGCTGGCGGCCCTCTGTGACGCTGGAACAGGGTCTGGAAAAGACTGTGCGCTGGTATCTCGACAACGAGGCCTGGTGGCGCGCCCTGCAGGACCGCGACGGCGTCGGCGCACGGCTGGGCACGCAGGCATGATTTTGGCCTTTGGCACCACAGGGCAGGTTGCGACCGAACTGGCCCTTGCGACAGGGAGCCATCCCCTGACTCAGCTGAGCCGTGCAGAGGCCGATCTGTCAGATCCGGACGCCTGTGCCGACGCGATCCGGGCGCACCGCCCCCGTGCGGTGATTAATACCGCCGCCTATACGGCTGTGGACCGGGCCGAAGAGGAAGAGGCGCTGGCCCATACCATAAACGCCGAGGCTCCCGGTGCCATGGCGCAGGTCTGTGCCGCAGAAGAGCTGCCCTTTGTGCATATCTCAACCGACTATGTCTTTGACGGACAAGGCACCGCACCGCGGGCGCCAACAGACCCGACTGCACCGCAAAACGCCTACGGGCGCACCAAATTCGCCGGTGAAGAGGCGGTGCGCGCAGCCGGTGGGGCCCATACCATCCTGCGCACCTCCTGGGTGTTTTCCGCCCATGGGGCGAACTTTGTCAAAACCATGCTGCGCCTGTCTGAAACGCACGACGCCCTTTCGGTGGTAGAGGACCAGATTGGCGGACCCACCCCTGCTGCAGCCATTGCGGCAGCCATCCTGCGCATCACCGAGGCGATGCTCGACGGGCATCCGGGCGGCACTTATCACTATGCCGGCGCGCCGGCCACGTCCTGGGCCGGTTTCGCACGCGAAACATTTGCCCAGGCCGGGCGAGATGTGACCGTGACAGGCATTCCCACGGCAGAGTATCCGACCCCGGCCACACGGCCGCTGAATTCGCAGCTGGACTGCACATCGCTTGAACATGCCTTTGGCATCCCCCAACCGTCATGGCGCGACGCCCTGACCCCTATCGTGAAGGCCCTGACATGAGCACACGCAAAGGTATCATTCTGGCCGGCGGCACCGGATCGCGACTGCATCCGATCACCATCGGTGTCTCCAAGCAACTGCTGCCGATCTACGACAAGCCGATGATCTTTTATCCGCTGTCGGTTCTGATGCTGGCCGGAATCCGAGAAATTGCGGTGATCACCACCCCGCAGGATCAGGCACAGTTCCAGCGCACCCTGGGCGATGGCAGCCAATGGGGCCTGGCGCTGCATTATATCGAGCAGCCCTCCCCCGACGGGCTTGCACAGGCCTATCTGCTGGCGCAGGATTTTCTGGATGGGGCGCCCTCGGCCATGGTGCTGGGCGATAACATCTTCTTTGGGCACGGATTGCCCGGACAGTTGGCCGCCGCAGATGCGATCACCACGGGCGGCACTGTCTTTGGCTACCGTGTCAATGACCCGGAACGCTATGGCGTAGTGGATTTCGCCCCGGATGGCACCGTGCGCTCGATCGTGGAAAAACCCGAGGTGGCCCCTTCGCCCTATGCGGTCACCGGGCTTTACTTTCTGGATGACACGGCGTCCGAGCGCGCCCGCGCTGTCACCCCCTCGCCCCGCGGCGAGCTAGAGATCACATCCCTGCTGGAAAGCTATCTGGCCGATGGCCTGCTGACCGTGCAACAGATGGGACGCGGCTATGCCTGGTTAGACACGGGCACCCATGCCTCGTTGTTGGATGCGGGCAATTTTGTACGCACCCTGTCCGAGCGTCAGGGCCAGCAGGTGGGCTGCCCCGAGGAGATCGCCTTTCAACAGGGTTGGATCACCGAGACCCAGCTGGAGGCCCGGGCAGATCTCTTCTCAAAGACAGATTACGGGCGCTATCTTAAGGGCCTGATAAAGCCATAACGCCTTATTTAGAGTCTATTTGCCTCTGAATGTCACCCGCGGGCGTAGACGTCCTCGTAGCGCACGATGTCATCTTCGCCCAGATAGCTGCCGGTCTGCACTTCGATCAGCTCCATCTGCATCTTGCCGGGGTTTTCCATGCGGTGCTTGGCCCCCAGCGGGATATAGACCGACTGGTTTTCGCCGACCATCTTGACCTCATCGTCAATGGTCACCTGCGCGGTGCCGGCCACCACGATCCAATGTTCCGCCCGGTGCATATGGCTTTGCAGGCTGAGCGCAGCCCCGGGATTCACCACGATGCGTTTGACCTGAAAGCGCGGGCCCAGCGTGAGGGTTTCAAAATACCCCCAGGGGCGATGATCCTTGGGCAGGGTATCGGCCTGGGTCACGCCTTGGGCGCGCAGATGTTTGACCACCTGTCCCACATCGCCCACACGCGCCCGGTCGACCACCAGAACGGCATCCGGCATGGCCACGGCCACGATATCGCGCAAGCCCAGCCCTACCAGGTGCTGGCCTTCGGCCTCGGACCGCAGCAGGGTGTCCTTGCAGTCCAACGCCGTCACCGCGCCTGCGGTGGCCACACCATCTGCATCGGGGGCCCCTTGCTGGCGGATCGCTTCCCAGCCGCCCAGATCAGACCAATCCCCGGAATGCACCGAGACCGCCAGATTGTCGGCCTTTTCCATGATCGCATAGTCAATCGAAATATCAGCGCAGGCCTCCCACGGGGCAGGGGCCAGGCGCAGAAAACCCAGATCCGGCTGGGCCTGGGCCACAGCATCCTGAACCGCCGCCAGTGTTTCGGGCGCATGGGCGGCAAAGGCGTCAATCAAGGCCTGCGCCTGATAGAGAAACAGCCCCGCGTTCCACAGATAGGTGCCGGCCGCCAACATCTCGGCGGCGCGGGCCGCATCCGGTTTCTCGACAAAGCGCACAAGGGCCTGGGTGCCTTGCGTTTGCGCCGGACCGGACAGCTCCAGATAGCCATAGCCGGTTTCCGGGCGGTTCGGGGTGATCCCAAGCGTGACAATCGCGCCCTCTGCGGCCTTTTCGGCCCCGCGCGCCAAAGTGTCATGAAACGCGGCCAGATCGGCAATCAGATGATCAGAAGGAGCCGCCAGCATCACGGCTGTGGGATCTTCCTGCGCCTGCACCAAAGCGGCGGCTAGAAGGGCAGGGGCGGTGTTGCGCGCCGCAGGCTCAATCAGGATGGCCCCAGGGTCAATGCCCACCTGCGCCAGCTGCTGCGTGACGGTAAAGCGGAAATCCGAATTGGTCACGATGACTGGCGCGGCAAAGCCTGCGCCAGTGCTGCGCCGGGCGGATTGCTGAAACAGGCTGCCATCGCCAATCAGGTCGACAAACTGCTTGGGGTAGCTGCGCCGCGACAGAGGCCACAGGCGGGTGCCTGAGCCGCCACACAGGATAACGGGGGTAATGCGCGGGGTCATGGTGATCTCTCCTGCCATCGTCTTGCTACGCCCGGCTTAGGCCGGCCTTGTTATTGTTTCGCGCGCGAAACGTCTTGTTCACGGTTTCTTTGGCATTTGTTTGACAAAATCTAGAATTTCCTGCCGAAGGGCAGGGGTCAGATCGGGACCAGACAAACGAAGCTCGCCAGGTTTCTGCCACTGTGCCTTGAGGCCAGCACGCAGGGTCATGCTGGTCTTTTCGGCCTTATTAGAGCCTGTTTTTGCAGGTTTGAGCAGGGTTTCTATCACCGCCTTCTCGGCCTCGGCATCTGCGGGGCGCGCCTTCATCAGATGGGTGCGCAGGGCCGGACCAAACTTGGGGTCCGCCTCAAGGGCAGCCGACATGCGCAAGCCCAGCCTCTCTCCAATCAGATGCGGGAAGGTCAGGACTCCGTCAAAGGCCTCGACCAGCGGCACAAACGACCGGATCTTGGACCGCTTGGGTCGCGAGGCGGTGTGAAAGAGCGACAGAAGCGCTGCTTTTTGTGTCTCGAACACACCCTGCTTGACCGCTTTGACGGCAATCCGCGCCCGCTCAAAATAACTGAGACCTGCACGGATTTCATTTTCCTCGACCATCGCCAGATAGGCCTCGGAGGCCTCCGCCGGGCGGCGCAGCAGGGCCAGAACCTGCCCGTCATGCTGGCCGTCCCGGGCCAAGGTTGCAATGGCCTGACAGCGCCGCCAGCCCGAGATCAGCCCATAGCGGCCCGGGGATAGCTCGGCCACCTCGATGGGGTTTTGCTGCCCGCGTGCCGCGATCGAGGCCACCAGAGCCTGCATATCGGCGTCCTGCGCGACGATGCGGTCACGCACCAGATAATCCAGCTGGATCTGGTCCAATTCCAGCGACAGCACCATGCGCCCGCTCTCGCGGGCCTGTGCCAGCTCCTGGCTGATCTGATCCAACGCCGCCGTGGCCGAGGCATCCGCTGCAATATCCGCGATAGGCGCACGTGGCGGGCCCATGGATTTGGTTTCGGGTGCGGCGCCAAAGATATTGGGGTTGGCGGGGGTCAGACGTTTGCGTTTGGCCATGATATTGTCCTTTCGCAGGCTTATTCAGCAGCGGCGGTGGCGAGTTGGGCCAGCTCATCGCGGCGCCAGGCCCCCACCAGCAGCTGTTTGAAGGCTGCGTATGTGGTGTCGAAGGTCAGACGCCCGCGCACATAGGTTTCGCGGTTGAAATCGCGGTAGTCGGTTTCATAGATGCCCTGCACCTGTTCGCCGGCCTGCCCAATAAGCGCGGTGAAATCCTGCCGGTGGGGCGACATGGTACGTCCCATATAGGCCTGCATCAGCGCCGCCAGTTCTGCCTGCTGGGTGCTGTCATAGCGGGTGATGACCGTGCGCACCGCGTCCCATTCAAAGGCCAACCCCTCGCGGCCCAGGGCGCGGGCGGCCATATTCTCGGTCTCTTCGATTGAACCAAAGGTGGCGTGCAGCATGTCAAAGAACCGCCCGGTGCTGTCAAATTCAAGGAACGACGCCCCCAGCGGCACCAGCAGGATATCCGCGGCCGACAGCCCGTTGATGGTCAGATAGCCAAGGGCAGGGGGCGTATCGAGAAAGACGATATCATAGTCCTCCAAGACCCCATCGGCCTGCAGACTGTCGGCCAAAGCGTCCCACAGCTTCCAGCCGCGCCCGGACATGCGCCAGACGGGGATCTGAAATTCGGCCCAGTAGAGGTTCAACTGCGCGCCGATCAGGTCAATATTGGGCCAATGGGTTTTCTGGATCAGCGAGGAGGTGGTCACCTCCAGCGCCTCGGTCAGCGTGTCATCCAGCGGGGCAGGGGCCTCGCCCCGGTCTGCACGGCGTTGGTTGTCGGCGCGCAGGTGGCGCGCATAGTGCCGCGCCATGATCGGAAAGACCGTTTGCCATTCGTCCTCGACCGCGCCGCCAAAGATCGAAGTCATCGACCCCTGGCTGTCTAGATCAATCACCAGCACCTTGTAGCCATCCAGCGCCGCCGACATGGCCAGATGCGCCGCGGTCGAGGTTTTGCCCACCCCGCCTTTGAAATTGGCCGCCGCCACAAGCTTGGCCGGGTGACCTTCGGGACGGTAGGGCAGGTATTCCTTGGATTTGGAACCTTCCTGGCCAAAATGCGCCCGCAAGAGCAGCACCTCGTCGAGGGTGAACCATTTGGCCCCGCCAGCGGTTTCCGAGCGGCCCTGGGGCAACTCGGGGTTCTGTTTGAGCACGCGACGAAAGTGACCCGTGGCCACAGGGATCAGATAACGGGTGATTTCCCAGGTGGAAAAGAGGCGCAACTCGCGCGCGCCGTCCTGATCAATCCCCCGGCTGGCCAGATCCTGTCGGCCGGCCGCACAGGCCGCGGCGATATTGGCAAAGTCTTGCGTGGTCGTGGCGTCCCCAAGGGCGGTTTGCGCCTGATCGGGATCAATGTTGAAATAAGGGGGCAGGTCCGGGGTGCTCGCCATATGAGGTCTCGTGTCAACGGATGGCCTCAAAGGGTCTTGCGCCCAATGTTCGCCATTTCACCCTATATAACACAAAACCGCGCACATGAAAGAAAAGACCGCGCTCCCCTTAAGTTTTCTAAGCTAATCTGGAGGATCAGCCGGGTATTTTGGGCAATTTGAGCACGATACCCGAGCAGACTGTTGTCTTTATCAGTTAAATTCTTGTTAATTACTAGTTATAGACTCTGGTTGCTTGGGTAAGGTCTTCATTTACTGCGATTTTTGGCCGTATCTAGTACCCTAAGCGACTCTGATCCCCCGTTCATACGATTCCAATCCCCCGCTTTGGCGACTCTGATCCCCCACTGGGCGGCTGGACGCAGCCTGTGGATAACTATAGCCTCAGTGTCATTGAAACCCCGAAAGAATCGGGGGCAATGCGCGCAGTATGAGACAGGCACACAGACCATGACGCTATGGATTTCACACAGATGACGTCGGCGATGTCACCGGAGCGACACCCGACGGGGGATCTGTTTATTTGTGACATCTTTGATGCAGCCCCCAAGGATGATCTGGGGTCGATGGAACATCCGATCTTCTCGCTCAGCACCCGGCCCGACCGGCGCGTGCTGCAGTATGGGCATAACGAGACCCAGGTGACGGTGACACCCTCGGTCAAGGGCCGGGCCACGATCCATGACAAGGACATTCTGATCTTCTGCATCAGCCAGCTGGTGGCCGCACAGAATGCCGGTCGCGCCATTTCCCGTAAGCTGACCTTAAAGGCGCATGATTTTCTGGTGGCCACCAACCGCGACACCGGCGGCGACAGCTATACCCGTCTGCGCGAGGCTTTTGACCGGCTGGCGGGCACCCGCATCACCACCAATCTGACCACCGGCGGGATTGAAACCACCCAGGGGTTTGGCCTGATCGAAAGCTGGGAAATCCAGCGCAAAAGCCGGGGCGGGCGCATGGTGTCGGTCAGTATCGTGCTGTCGGACTGGCTGTTTCGGGCGGTGCTGAGCAAATCCGTACTGACGCTGAGCCGCGATTATTTCCGCCTGCGCAAACCGCTGGAGCGGCGGGTCTATGAGCTGGCACGCAAGCATTGTGGTCGCCAGCCGGACTGGCGGATCTCGGTCACGACCCTGCACAAGAAAGCCGGGTCTGCGGCCCCTCTGCGGGTGTTTCGGGCCGCCCTGCGCAAGATGATCGCCACCGATCATTTGCCCGGCTACAGCCTGGCCGAGATGCCCGGTGATATTCTGAAGGTGACCCGGCGCAGGGCCCCTGATCTTGAAGCCACAGCCCAGCCGCCCCGACCCAGCCCCGAGGCACTTCAGGCCGCCCGCGCCCTGGCCCCGGGGATGGATGTCTATGTGCTGGAAGACGACTGGCGGCGCTTTTGGATCGAGACCGGTCGGGCGCGCCTGACAAGCCCTGACAAGGCCTTTCTGGGCTGGGTACGCGCGCGCCTCTCTTAACGCCCTCCTAAGGCAGTGCGCGGGCCGTTCACGCCCTGATGAGACCTCTCCACCTAGGGTTTGCCCGGTCTGATCACAGCGCCAGAAGGTCTCCCATATGTCTGATCTCTCCGCCCGGCTTGAACTGCCGATCCTGCAGCCGTCTCAGGCTCAGAAACACGTGACCCACAACAAAGCATTGCAACGCCTTGATGCGCTTGTGCAGATGGTTCTGGAAGCCACAGAGGTCGACACCCCGCCCGGCACGCCGCAGGAGGGCACACTTTGGGCCATCGGACCCGCGCCGACAGACGACTGGGCAGGGCAGGCGGGGCAACTGGCCCAATGGGCCGGACCGGGCTGGGTGTTTATCACCCCGCAAGAGGGCTGGCGCGCCTGGGACCGAGCGGCTGGCACGCTCAAGATTTTTGACAGCAGCACCTGGACCCTCTCGACCGACACTCAGAACCTGCCGGGCACCGGGATCAACGCCACATGGGATCCCACCAACCGGTTGTCGGTGGCCTCGGATGCGACATTGCTCAGCCATGACGGCACGGGCCACCAGCTGAAACTGAACAAGGCCGCAACAGCCGACACCGCCAGCCTGCTCTATCAGACCAATTTCACAGGCCACGCGGAAATGGGTCTGACTGGCAATGATGACTTCAGCATCAAAGTCTCTGCCGATGGCAGTGCCTGGACCGATGCGGTGATTGTGGATGCCGTGACCGGCACGCTGACCGGGGCCGCCGTGCAAACTGCGGCCACCGACATAGGCCCCGGCAAGCTGGCCCGCGCCGATTATGTCTATGGGCCGGGCAATCTGCTGGGCACCGTATCAACGACAGGCGGGGTCCCGGATGGGGCCGTGATCGAAAGCGGCAGCAATGCCAATGGCAAATACACCCGTTTTGCCGATGGTACACAGATCTGTTCACGCCATTTCGGGACCAACAATCAGACCCATGTCTGGACCTATCCAGCCGCCTTCATCAGCGCAGGCCAGGGCAATCTGGCTCTTTCGGCCCTGCCGTTTGGGGGAGCCGCGATCACGGCCACGGTCAATTGGACCCCCTCGAACACCTCGGCAGAGTTCAAGCTGTGGAATGCCACCGGGGCGGCCGTGGCCAGCCAGTTGCATGTCAGCGCCGTTGGGCGCTGGCGCTAAGACGCGCCATGAACCTGCACTTCAGCCCGGTGCGCATGGACGCCTCTTTGCAGATTGAGCGCGAGGGGGATTGTCTAACCCTCAACGGGCAGCCCTTTGACTTCAGTGCCCTGGCCCCGGGTCAGATGTTACCGGCCGAGGCCATCACCAGCGACTGGTTCACAGGGCCAGTGTGGCGCGACGGGCAGGAGCTGCATGTCACGCTGCGCCTGCCACATGGGCCCGTGCCACCAAACACCGTACAGACCGGTCTGGACCTTCAGGTGCACCAGGACGGCCCCGTGCCGCTGCCCGCCCTTTCCCCGGAGACCCAGCCATGAGCCAGATCGATTTTTCCAAAGCCCGGGACCTTCCCACCCTGGCCGCCCAAGAGGATCCGGCACACCCGGCGTTGTCGGATCATGCCATTCAGCTCAAGCAGGCGTGCTCGCGCCGTATTTCGCAGGAGCTGGATCTGCACACGCTGATCAACGTGCAAACCGCTGCCGTGGTCGGGCGGCTCTCGCAGGAAGAAACCCGCGCCCTGGCCGAAGGCCAGCGCTGGATCGAAGAGATGCTGCGCACGGCCCGGCACGCTGTGGCCGAGGGCACAGACCCCGACTGGCCTGCCGCTCCGGCCAACCTGTCGGTGCTGCGCGCCACATATTAAGGTTCACAGACCCGAGTTCAGCCGGAGGCGGACAGACGCTGTTGCATGCGGATGAACTCGGGCTGCCAACGCCAGCTTTCCAGCCGGATAAAGCCATAGTTCACTGCATCATTGCGCATCTTGTCCAGATCGTGCCGCAGCAAGTGCTCCAACCCATCCACGCCCGTGCGCTCAAGGTCTTCGGTGGTGAACTGATGTCCGAGGGTCTTGCTGAGGATCGCCAGAAACTCAGAGGCCGCTTTTTGATACAGGGGTTTGAGATCCGGGCGCAGGCCTGAATAGGACCAGGCCATCGTGTTGAGCAGCGAAGCCATCAGCGGTTCAAGGTCGTTCCAGCTTTCCTCGATCGCGCGCATGGCCATCGCACGGTACATGTTGAAACTGTAGAAATGGCGTTCGTCGCCCTGCTTGATATCCTGAGCCGCATGTTGGCGGTAATGGTAGTTATAGCCCTGCACATGCGCGATCGAACCGCTGTATTCCCCCACCAGGAACTGAAAGATCTGATCGTCGAAGGCGCGGATATGTTCAGGGAACCAGATGTTGCGCCGATCCAGCCAATCGCGCCGGTGCACCCGGCGCCAGATTGTGGGCTGGCCAAAGCAAATATCGCGCCCGCGAATCCAGCGGAATGCATAGGGCCCAACAGCATTGTCCCCCGGCTTGTCGTATAGCTCGGCCTCATAGCTGGGGGTCAGCGTTTCGGTGCCATCCTCATCGGTGGTGAAAAATTCAAACTCCCCTTCGACCACAGGGGCGCCCGTGTACCGCGCGGTTTCAAACAGCGCGGTGAACATGCCCGCGTCCACCCGGTCATCAGCATCGAGAAATGCAATATGCGTCGCTGTGGAGTGCATCCGGCCATAGTTGCGCGCCGAGGCGCACCCGCCATTGGCCTTGCGCAAGAGCCGCACACGGGGCTGGTCTTTGTAGTGGGTTTCCACCAGATCACCGCAGCCATCGGTGGACCCGTCATCCACCACCAGCACAGTCACGTTGTCATCATCGCCCGCCAGCAGGCTGTCGACACATTCCACGATAAACTCGGTCGTGTTGTACATCGCCACCACGATATCGAGACCGGGCTGGCGGGTGTCGAAATTGTCCTCATAGTCGCGGCGCAGCGCATGTTTGCGGTGCGGCAGATAAAATTCGCGCGGGCCTGCCTCAGGGGCAGGGGCAAAGACGGCCGAAGGCACATAGCTGTAAAGCGGGCCCAGGATCAGCCCGACAGGGATCGTCTTGAGAGCCGTCCCAATCGCGGCTTCACAGTCCGGCGCATCCAGCTTGATCACATCCGGCACCAGCGCCGCCAGCAGATCAATCGGCAAAGCCGGGTGAGAGGTGCGCGCGGGCAGGGGTGTGTCGGTATCTGCCGGGGCCACCCGAGGTGCCAGACCCGCCAAGGTCACAAACTCTGCCGGTTGCGTGTTGTTCAGGGCCTCGGTCAGCGCTTTGCTCAGAGGCAGATCTTCGGGCGCGCGGGCAGGGGTCTCACTGGTGGCCACATCCGGGTGCAGCGCCGCCTGAACACAGATCACATTGCTCAGCTTCAACGCCGCAGCATTGTCCTTGAGCCTGTCAAAGGCTTGCGCATCCGGCTCCAGGCAGATCACCTGCCAGGCCGGGAAGGCCGCGGCAAAGCTCAGCCCGAACCAGCCTTCGCCTGCGCCCAGATCGACACACAGACCCGCCCTGGGCAAAGACCGCGAGGCCAGAGCCCGGGCATAGATCTCATCTATCTCGGTCTGGCGGCGGGTGATTTCAGCGGCATTCTCTGCCACCGTCAGGGTGACATCGCGGCCAAAGGCGCGCAGGGTGATATCGGTCGTGGGAGCCGTCATTTCATCACCTCCTGAGCATAGGCAAGCAGGCCCGGCTTCTCATTCCTGGGGTCTGGCGTGTCCTTTGGCAGCACGAAAAAGAGCGGATCCACCGCCCGCAGACAGTCGCGCAGGGCCATGCGGAAGGCATGGCGGTGATAGTTGGCAATACAGTCCTCGCACCAGCGCAGCAGGCGCAACACCCCGATCACCAAGGCCCCGCGCTGGCGCGCGTTGGCAAAGTCAGGGTGCATTTCAAACAGTTGCAAGGTGACCCGCGCCGTGCCCAGGATGTCAAACCGCGTCTGCGTGTTCGAGCCAGTCAGCTGCGCGCGCAACGCCCGCTGGAAGTAGGTGTAATTATGCCCGGGCAGCAAAGTCACGGATTGAGCCTGCGCAATGCTGAGGCCGTGAAACAGAATATCCTCAAAGAAGTGATCATTGGGAAAGCGCAGCGCGTGACGTTCGATCAGATCGCGCGCGATGTATTTGTTGGCCGATTGCGGCTCCATCGCGGTGGCCCAGGCCTTGCGGGTCAGCAGGTCATCTTCGACCTCGCCCAGGGCGATTTCCTCCAGGTAGCCCTGCATTTGCGGCTCGTCGAGGAACTCTTTCAGGCCGCTGCGCTGTTGCGACAGCACCCCGCCCACCATCACAACTTCGGGCGCGTCCCGGTCAATCACATCGGCCACTTCGGCAAAAGCCCAGGGCGCGCGGATGTCATCGGCATCCAGAAAACAGACATAATCGCCACGCGCATGATGCAACGCCCTGTTGCGCGCCGAGGACAGCCCGTCATTGGCTTGCGGCAACACGGTCAGACGCGGGTCATCAAATTCTGCCAGGATTGCCTTGTTATCAGCGGCCGAGCCGTCATCGACAATCAGAAACTGGAAATCCTCAAAGGTCTGATTGAGCACAGACAGGATCGACTGGCGCATGATCGGCCCGTCGTTATATGTCGTCATGATGCAGGAAAATTTCATCGGCAGCCCCCCGGGCAATCGTGTTATCGAAAGGCTGTCAGGGACAGGCTGTGCAGCGCAAAGCTGTTGGGACGCGGCTCGAAGAACAGCTGCAGATCAATCGCACCACAGCCCTCCAGGTGCCGCGGGCTCAGATCATAGACCACCTCGTAGACCTCAGGTGTCTCGCCAATAGGCAGACGGTCCGAGGCAAACACATCGCGAAACGTACCCGCCCCATGCAGGCGCAAGGCCGGGTGCATCCAGCTTTCCGCCTCGGAGGTGACCGACAGACGCAACACCACATGAGGATGGCGGCACAGCACGTCGCTGCCACTGATCCAGCTCAGCTCGGCCCATTGGGGAGCGGATTCAGTCAGGCCGATCTCCAGACGCAAGGGGCTGTCCGCATAGGCCGTGATCTGCCCGATCCCATGTTCGATCCCGATATTGATGTCATCGCGCAGGGCGGCCGTGTCTTCTGTGCTGGCGGACGACAGGTCAGAGGCGGGAAGGATGGTGAAGTTTTGGGACGGCATATGGACAACAAAACCTATGTTAAAGAGGGCGCACCAGGCCGAAAAGTGAGCGCATCTCTAACGGGTTTGTCACATAGTGCCAAGCTTTGTTTGGCCGTCGTTTGACCCGTCCCCGAGGCCCTTTAGCCGGGTGTTTGCGCGTCTTTGGCCCCGTAAAGCGCCTCAAATTCTTCGCGCTTTTTGACAATGAACGGTCCCGCGGGGCGCAGTGTGGCGGCGGCCCGGATCAGCTCAAGCGCCAGTTTGCCATTGCCCGCCTTATGCGCCAGCAAAGCGGAATCGAGCAGCGCATCGGCACGCACCAGCTGCTCGTAAAAGACCACCTGATCCAGCAGCGAATTGATCACCTGCGCACTGGTGTCGTGGTCCCAATGCTCCTGTGCGATCTCAGGGTAGTCCGAAAAATCATCCGAGAAGAGATCCGCCCCCGCAGGCCCGCCCAGCCGTTCGTTCAGTCGGATGTTGCCAGCACGGTAGCGGTCATAAAACGCCTCGGCCTCGGCCCGCGCGGGCATCATGCGGGCCCCCTCGGGCAGGGCCTGCAGGATCTGTTCTTTGCGCGGCTGCGTGATTTTGCGCGCATTCATCATATGCCCGACCGCCGCCTGACTAAAGCTTAGTGAAACATTGCGCTCTTTGGCCTGGGGCATCGCGGCCCCGTCGATCCCCACCACCTTGAGGAAATCCTCAAACACGTCCCCGCCCTCGAGGCGGGCCCGGTCAAACACCTGAACCGTAACATTGGGCGCCCCGAACACGTCGATCCACATGCCGATGCGGTGCTCGTAATCCAGATAGAGGTCCATTGCCTCACCGGTTTGAGGCAGGGCCGTGGGGGCATAGCCAAACAGCTGTTCTTCGGCTTTGCGCGCCGGTTTAGAGCCTTCCTGGTGGTGCGAGATCGCATGCGAGTCCTGGCGGCGCAGATAGACCAGGATCTGCACCTGCTCGAAATGGGCGCACAGCAGATCCCGCAGCCCCTCAATCGAGGCTCGTTCAAAAAAGAAGGACAGATTTTCCGAAGAGGCAATCACGGTCTGCTCAGAGACCTGCGTCAGCGCCTGCGTCAGTGCTTCGGCATTGGTGACATGCGATCCGCGGGGCACCACATTGGACGGGGTCACGAACCCCAGGGCGTGGTGCAGGTTGGCATAGGGCGGCACACAGGCAAAACTGATCCCCTGGCGCCTCAGATGCTCTGCATTGTCATGCAATGTGGTTTGAATGGTTGTCGTACCGGTTTTATGCGACCCGATATGCAGAACCAGTTTTTGCTTCTTTGCCATCGATATTGCCCGTAGCCAGACGTGAAAATAAACCAAGACCCAAGCTTTGGGCCATACCCATCAGACCTTTCATCCTAGTTATGGAAAAAACCACGAGGTCTCCAGTGTCTTTTGTCCGAGAGGGGGATGGCGTTGGTTTTGAGACGATTCCGGCTGAAACTGACCCGCTTTGGGAAAAACATCAACATAATCTTCATTAAGCGCCCTGCTGATCAAGAGATATTCACCCCCCTCCGCCCGGTCGCCCATTGAGATTGCCAGGCCGGAAAGCTACACCGCCCCCAAACCCAGTGGCCGGGCCATACCGGCACATGAAGAGGACCAAAGCATGCGCGTCTTGGTGACAGGCGGGGCCGGTTATATCGGCACCCACACATTGATCGAGCTGATCGCCGCCGGGCACGAGCCCTTTGTGGTCGATAACTTTGACAATGCCGTGCACGAGGCGCTGACCCGTGTGGGCGAGCTGGTCCAGCGGCCCATCCCTTTTGCGGAATGTGATGTGCGCGACCGGGCGGCCCTGACGGCCGTGTGCGAAGACTTCCGCCCCGAGGCCGTGATCCATTTTGCCGGGCTCAAGGCAGTGGGCGAAAGCGAAGAGCGCCCGCGCGATTATTATGATGTGAACGTAGCGGGCACCCTGACCTTGCTGGCGGCCATGGAGGCGGTGGGCTGCACGCGCATCGTCTTTTCCTCCTCGGCCACGGTCTACGGCGTGCCGCAATACCTGCCCTATGACGAGGCCCACCCCACGGTGCCCCTGTCGGTCTATGCCAAGACCAAACATATGGCCGAAGGCATCCTGAGGGATTGGCAAAAGGCCCACCCGGAGGCGGCGGTCATGCTGCTGCGGTATTTCAATCCGGTGGGGGCGCATGTGTCCTCGCGGATTGGCGAAGACCCGCAGGGCATCCCCAACAACCTGATGCCCTTTATCGCCCAGGTGGCCGTGGGTCGGCGCGACAAGCTGATGGTCTTTGGCAATGACTATGACACTGCCGATGGCACCGGCGTGCGCGACTATATCCACGTGACCGATCTGGCCCGCGCCCATGTGGCCGCAATTGATTTTGCCGCAGCCCAGCAAGGCACCGAGGTGTTCAACATCGGCACCGGCCAGGGCTATTCGGTCCTGGACATGGTGGGGGCGTTTGAAAAAGCCGCCGCGCGACCGATCCCCTACGAGGTGACAGACCGACGTCCCGGTGATGTGGCCGCGATGGAGGCGGATGCCTCTCGCGCGGCACAGATGCTGGGCTGGCGCGCCGAGCTGGGCCTGGATGCCATGTGCGAAAGTGTCTGGGGCTGGCAAAGCGCCAATCCGCAGGGCTATGCCAGCGGCGATTAAACCGCCTGAAGCTACGGATGTAAAAAGGGGGCCGATATGGCCCCCTTTTGCTGTTCTGCGGTCCGCTGGGGATCAGGCGAAGATAAAGTCGTCGCCGCTCAGCCCGCCCAGGAAGGTGAAGTTCAGCTGGATCACCTGACCATTGTCAAAGTTCAGCATCACATTGGAATCGACCTGATCTGCGGTGAAGCCCTGCAGATAGCCCGTCACACCGGACATGCCCGACACGTCCAGAAGATCGCTAAAGGTATCAAAGCCACCCACGGTGTCATTGCCTGATCCGGTGGTAAAGACAAAGGTGTCCACACCAGCATCGCCGCGCACAAAATCATCGCCCGCACCGCCGGTCAGCGTGTCATTGCCATTGCCGCCAAATAGGCTGTCATTGCCGCCGCCACCGGTCAGCACATCATTACCGTCTTCGCCGTGCAATTCATCTACCGCACCGGTGGCGTCATTGTCGGTGATCGTATCGTTGCCCGTGCCGCCAAAGACAGTGTCGGCCCCAACCCCTGTAGTGATCAGATCATTGTCCTGGTTCCCAAAGATGCGGTCATTGCCCGACCCACCCTGGATCGTGTCGTCGCCCGTGCCGCCATGATAGGTATCATTGCCACCCAGACCTACGATCAGATCGTTGCCATCCTCGCCAAAGAACAGGTCCGCCCCAAAGCTGTCGGTCTGTGCTGAATCGTTGATCGTGTCATTGCCAAGCCCGGCATGCACCGTATCGCGACCAAAGCCCGCATCAATCAGGTCGTTGCCCTGGTTGCCGTAGATCAGGTCAAACTGGCCGCCGCCATTGATCTGGTCATTGCCGTCGCCGCCTGACAATTCGTCATTGCCGTCACCGCCAAACAGCGTGTCAGCGCCACCGCGGGCCACCAGAGTATCATTGCCCCATTGGCCATGCAGAACGTCATTGCCCGCAGGCCCGCTGGTGTCGTCATCAAAGATCATGTCATCGCCAAAGCCGCCAAAGATCAGGTCGTCCCCGGCATTGCCGTGCAGGCTGTCCGCCAACTGGTTGCCATAAAGCGTGTCATTATCCATGCCGCCAAAGATCAGGTCCGTGCCGTCACCGCCAAAGACCACATCGGCGCCGCCGCCACCGTAAACGGTGTCGTTGCCCCATTCCCCGTGGAAGGTGTCCGCGCCATTGACCCCAGAGGTGCCATCATCAAGCAACAGATCATTGCCATAGCCGCCAAAGACCTGATCGCGCCCGACGTTGCCGCCCAGCGTGTCATTGCCCTGGTTGCCATGGAGGCTGTCGTCGCCCAGACCGCCATAGATCTCGTCGTCGCCGTCACCGCCAAAGGCCGTGTCATTGCCGCCTGAGGCAAAGATCGTGTCGTGGCCCCATTCGCCAAAGAAC
>ONZJ01000002.1:0-40000 GCA_900313005.1 Rhodobacteraceae bacterium EL129
CACCCGCCCTCCCCCGTCCGCCTTGCCGAGCGGAGAGCCTTGTGGATTACGTCAGCGCGCGTCTGAGACCGGGCAGGCGTGACAGGATCAGAATGTCTAGTGCCAGCACCGTCAGCAGGGCCAGACCCGCCATCGGAAACGCCATGGAAACGCCCAGCCCGACCAGAGCGGCCCCTTGCCAAAGTGGCAGTTCCTTGGGGAAGGGAGGAGCTGACAGGCGGGAGACCCCTGCGGGGCGTCGTTTCCACCACAGGACAACTGAGCTGACACATAGGAACATCACAGCCAGGCAAACCACCGTATTGGCCAGAACAGACCACAGCCCCAATGTGCCCATGTGCAGGGCGATGCCGACGGCCATGGCTTTGCCAAACCACGAATACTCAGCATAGGTCACATCGGCCAGGATGTTGCCGGTGTATTGATCCACGTGCACCGTGCGGTCCGACATCGGATCGGTGCTGTCGGTGTTCATCGAATCGCGGCTGATGGTCCACACCGCAGTCTCAGACGTGGGCACCGCCAGCTGATAGCGGCCCTCAAAGCCAATCTTGCGCGCCAGAGTGTCAAGCTGATCAATTACGGGCGTGGTTGAGGTGCCGGGCGTCCCGGCCTGCGAGCCGGACAGCGGCAGCGGCGTTTGTTCCAGAGCCCAAGGCACTTCCTTGCGGTCATGGTTGAGGCTGGCATGGGTGTGGTCGGAGAGCGGGACGTTATCCCATTTCGCGGCCGGAAACTGAGACCAGGCCTGCACCATTTTCTCGCCCCAGATGCCGGTCCAGGCGAGGCCCGAAATTAAGAAGAAAACCAAGACGACTGAGACCCAAATACCGACAATTCCGTGCAGGGATTTCCACATGGGACGGCCCCGTGAAAAGACCGGGATCAGTGTTTGACGCCAGCCCGTGTTGCGGGGCCACCACATGTAAAGCCCGGTGGCCACAAGCACGAGCGCCAGAGAGGCTGCGGTTTCCAGCATCCGGTCTCCGGTGACGCCCAGCATCAGATCGGAGTGGATATTGTCAAAGAAATCATACCAGCCAGATCGCCTGGGGAATGTCTCAATGACCTCAGACGTAAAAGGATCGACGGCCACCATGGTGGCCTCGCCATTTGCATCCACACGAAACAATGCTGCAACATCAGCAAAGCGTGGCGCGACATAGGTTTTCAGCTGGCCGTCCGGGATGGCCGCCACGGCGGATTTGGCCTGAGCCGAGATCGCCAAGCTGGGTTCCTGAGCCACAACGGGCGTGCGTTCCCCATCACGGCCTTCGATCCAGGAAATCCAAAGCATCATCATGCCGGTCAGGGCCAGCACCATCAGGAATGGGATCACCGCAAGGCCTGCATAGAAATGCCATCGCCAGGCGGCGAAATATAGTTTGTTTGCACCCGCGTCGGCGGGCGATTGTGTGTCAAGAGATGTCATAAGAGAGGCTCCAAGCCTTTGAGGTCCGCGCTGGGCGGACGGTTTGATCTTGTGTCGATAAAAAGCAGAGATCAGGCTTGAGGGGGTGCACGTGTCTGTTGGCTGGGGTCCAGCGGTTTGGCGTGATGGCGCAGCTGGGCCACATGGCGCATCTGGCGGATCACCGGCGACGTGCCGGGCATTGTGCGCGCCTGAAGGATCGGTGCCATCACTGTGTCAGCCAGACGACAGGCCTCGCATTTAGGGGTGGCCATGCCGGGTTGCCCGAATGCGCCGCAAATATCGTCCAGCGTGCCGCCCATTTCCAAATAGGCCTGCAGGTCAGCGTTCATGGGCGCTGAGGCCGATTTATGGGCAAAGCCTGACACCGCCAGTGACACGGCGATCAGTCCTGCAATGGCAAGACGCATGGATATGTGGTGCAGGCGGGTCACGGAACAAAGCGATACGTCAGTCACACTGCGCATTCCAGCAAAAACGATGGGGCAGAGTGCGACATCTGGACAGGGGCAACCCGTTGGCGAATGGCGCAAAAAAGAGGGCAGGTGTCGGGATTGTCAGACTCGCATTTCCTGCCGCGTGGTTTATAAGGACGGTGATCAAGGAGACGCGTACCCATGTCCGACAAAATCAAGTTCACGCTGGATGGCAAAGAGGTTGAGGCCGAGGCTGGTCAGACCATTTGGGAAGTGGCCCATGGCCTCGGTCTGGTGATCCCGCATCTGTGCCACAAACCGGCACCCGGCTACCGCCCCGATGGCAACTGCCGGGCGTGTATGGTTGAGGTTGAGGGAGAGCGTACTTTGGTGGCCTCGTGCATCCGTGAACCGAATGAGGGCATGGTAGTCACCACCAATTCGACGCGTGCAGAAACGGCCCGGAAAATGGTGGTCGAGATGCTTGTGGCAGATCAGCCTGAGCAAGCCGTGGCGCACGATAAATCCAGCCATCTCTGGGACATGGCGGCCATGCAGGGCGTGACCGAAAGCCGGTTCCCCAAGCTGGAAGACGGACGCATCCCGCTGCTGGACGACAGCCATGTGGCCATGTCCGTCAATCTGGATGCCTGCATTCAATGTGGTCTATGCGTGCGTGCCTGCCGCGAAGTGCAGGTGAACGATGTGATCGGCATGGCCGGTCGGGGTCATGACAGCTATCCGACATTTGATATGGCGGATCCCATGGGCGACAGCACCTGCGTGGCGTGTGGCGAATGTGTGCAGGCCTGCCCGACTGGCGCGTTGATGCCATCGACTGTTGTGGATGAGAACCAAGTTGGCGACCGGGCGGATTATGACAGCGAAGTCGATAGCGTTTGCCCCTTCTGTGGCGTCGGTTGTCAGGTTTCACTGAAGGTCAAAGACGGCAAGATCAAATATGTGGAAGGCATCAATGGCCCCGCCAACGAAGGCCGTCTATGCGTCAAAGGCCGGTTTGGGTTTGACTATATCCACCACCCGCACCGTGTGACCAAGCCGCTGATCCGCCGCGAAGATGCGCCGGAGAAAGGCCTGAACGTAGAGCCGGGCAACTGGCAGACGCATTTCCGCGAAGCCACATGGGACGAAGCCCTGGATTTTGCCGCCAACGGCCTGAAGGGCCGGGGCCGCGAAGTGGCTGGTTTTGGATCAGCCAAGTGTACGAACGAAGAGGCCTATCTGTTCCAGAAGTTTATCCGTCAGGGCTTTGGCCATAACAACGTCGATCACTGCACACGGCTGTGTCATGCGTCGTCTGTGGCGGCGTTGATCGAGAATGTTGGATCGGGCGCTGTGACCGCGACCTTCAACGAGATTGAGAACGCTGATGTGGCGATTGTCATCGGGGCGAACCCGATTGAGAACCACCCCGTGGCCGCGACCTATTTCAAGCAGTTCACCAAACGCGGTGGCAAGCTGATCGTTATGGACCCGCGTGGTGTGGGCCTGCGCCGGTTCGCAACCCATATGCTGCAATTCCGCCCCGGCGCGGATGTCAGCATGTTGAACGCGATCATGCATACGATTGTTGAAGAAGGTCTCTACGACCAGCAATACATCGAGGCCTTCACCGAGAACTGGGAGGCCGAGAAGGCCCACCTGAAAGATTTCTCGCCCGAAGCGATGGAAGGCATTTGTGGCATTCCAGCCGAGACGCTGAAAGCCGTGGCGCGGGACTTTGCCACCGCCAAATCTGCGATGATCTTCTGGGGCATGGGTGTCAGCCAACACATTCACGGCACGGACAACTCGCGCTGCCTAATCTCATTGGCGTTGATGTGTGGCCAAGTTGGTCGTCCGGGCACGGGTCTGCACCCGCTGCGGGGACAGAACAACGTGCAGGGCGCATCTGATGCGGGTCTGATCCCGATGTTCCTGCCGGATTATCAGACCGTGACCGACGACAGTATTCGTGGCGCGTTTACCGGCGTTTGGGGATCGGATGATTTCTCGGCTGAGAAGGGCCTGACCGTGACCGAGATCGTGGATGCGATTCACGAGGGTGACATCAAGTCGATGTATATCCTGGGTGAAAACCCGGCCATGTCCGACCCGGATGTGGAACACGCGCGGGATGCCTTTGCCAAGCTGGATCATCTGGTGGTGCAGGATATCTTTATCACCGAAACGGCGAACTATGCCGATGTGATCCTGCCGGCCTCCACGCTCTATGAGAAGTCAGGCACCGTTTCCAACACCAACCGTCAGGTGCAGATGGTGCGCCCGGCGGTGGCGCCTCCTGGAGAAGCCAAGGAAGATTGGTGGATCGAAGTGGAATTGGCCAAGCGGTGCGGTTTGGATTGGCGTCATGAACACCCGTCAGACGTTTTTGCCGAGATGGCGGTGAACATGCGCAGCCTCGATAACATCACATGGGAGCGGTTGGAGATGACGGCTGTGACCTACCCTAGCCTCAGCCCCGAAGACCCCGGTCAGGCGGTTGTGTTTGGCGATGGCTTCCCACGCCCCGAAGGCCGTGCGAAGTTTACACCTGCGTCGGTGATTGCCCCTGATGATGTGCCGGATGCGGAGTATCCGATGATCCTGACCACAGGTCGCCAGCTGGAGCACTGGCACACCGGGTCTATGACCCGTCGGGCCACGGTTCTGGACGCGGTTGAGCCTGAGGCGAACTGTTCGATGCACCCCGGAACCCTGCGCCAGTTGGGTATGGAGCCCGGTGGCACGGTGCGTTTGACCACCAAGCGCGGCAGTATCGAGATCATGGTGCGCGCCGACCGGGCGATTTCACCCGATATGGTGTTCCTGCCTTTCGCCTATGTCGAAGCGGCGGCGAACATCCTGACCAATCCGGCGGTTGATCCCTATGGCAAGATCCCCGAGTTCAAATTCTCGGCGGTGAAGGTGGAAGTGATCGACAGCGGCGTGGTGGCGGCAGAGTAAACCGCCCTAGGCTCCGATTGTTTTGAAACGCGCCCGGATCAAGACCGGGCGCGTTTTTCTTTATCCCAGCAGGGTAATGTTGCATGTTCCTGCATCGCGGCGCAGTTGATGGGTCTCGGCCAATGTTGGGTCGTTGATCCAGGCGCGTGCCGCGTCGGCATCCTTGAAAGAGAGGATGACGCCGATATCAGACAGATCAGGATCACCGTCTAGGGCACTCAGATCGCGGCTGGATTGCACAACCACCGCACCGTGACGTGCCAGTGCCTCCCCGGCTTTTTCGCGGTAGGCGGCAAAACTATCGGCGTTGGTGATCGTCAGTTGAACATAGGCGTGGACCATGGTGGATTCCTTTGAGTGGTGTGTTTCGGGCAGGGTACTGCAAGCTCAAACAAGATTTAACGCGTGTAATTGCATCTAGACCATGCGAAACTGCATGTATGGCCGTACAATGGGATGATCTGAAAACCGTTATGCATCTGGTGCGGGCTCGGTCGCTTGCCGCAGCGGCCGAAGCGCTGGGCGTGAATTACACCACCGTGGCGCGCCGGGTCACCCGGGCCGAGACCGCACTGGGCATGCCCTTGTTCGAGCGATTGGCGGATGGGTACAGGCCCACCCAGGCGGGCAAAACGGTCGCGCGCAAAGCCGCTGAGATGGAAGGCCAGGAATTTGATCTCATGCGCGCGCTGGGCCAGCAGGATCAGTCGCTTGCGGGCCGACTGGTGGTGACTGCCCCCGAGTTGCTGTGCGCGACGCTTTTGCCTCAGGTGTTTGAAACGTTCTGCGCCCGGCATCCGGACATTGAATTGGAGGTGCGTGCCGGCACCGGTCTGCTGGATCTCAACCGGCGCGAGGCCGACCTGGCCATTCGGGTCAGTGATGACCCGGGCGATCAACTGACCGGGCTACGTTTGGCCGGGCAATACACGGCAAGCTTTGCTACGCCAGATTGGGCCGACCGGATTGCACAGGATCCGAGCACCCAGGTTGAGTGGCTGGTGTATTCAAAGCCCGGAAATGTGCCGCAGGCGTCGCTTGGCGCGTATCCGAACGCCCGTGTGAAGCTTCGTTTCAATGATATGATCGCCCTGCGAGGGGCGGCCGAGGCCGGGCTGGGTGTGGCACGGATGCCTATGTTTCTGGGGCGGATGTCGGACCATCTGGTGCAGGTGCCGGTCTTGCCGCCGCAGCCCTACATCGACATTTGGCTGGTCTCACACCGGGATGTCTGGCCGACCGCCCGGGTCAAGGCGTTTCGAGAGTGCCTTGTGCCCTTCTTTCGCACGCATCAGGCGTTGTTTGAAGCCTGAGCTCACCCGAACCCAATCGCATTGGGACCGGGTGGCGTGATCCGTGAGGGGATCAGAAGTTCTGCGGATTGCCCGGCACCAGCATGCCATTGCCGTCAATTTCGCCGTCCTTGTACATCACCATGGATGGGCCATCGAGCGTGATGCCAAAGCAGCGGTCGTCTTCGCCGTAGTTGAAACACATGATCCCGTCTTTGGTGTGCCATTTCCCAGTGTAATCGCTGCCGCGAATGCTGCCATCGGCGGCGTAATACTCTGAAAAGCCGGACCCACCCGAGCTCATCGAGCCTTGATAGGTGTGATCTGAAACGGCTGCCGAAATTTCGTCGGCTGTGGGTGCATCCTGAGCGAAGGCCGGTGCAAATGGTACGGACAGAACCGCCCCTACTGCGGCCAGTTTGCGGATGGAATTGATGTGCAACGTCATAAGCTTGTCCTTGGTTGAGTTAACTGTCCGGGCAGAGTGCGCGCTGCATTAATGCCTGACAACGCAGAGTTATAGGTGCTATCACTGCAAAAATGCAGGTAGGAATCGGATGGTCTGATGATTGAGTGGGACAGTTGGCGTACCGTTCTGGCGGTGGTGCGCACAGGGACATATGCAAGTGCGGCCAATGCGCTGAGACTTGATGCCACCACCGTCGCGCGACGGTTGAAACATCTCGAGTCGCAGCTGGGCTATGCGCTCTTTGTGCGCAAGGGGGACAGGTTTTACCCCTCCAACCGCTGCGAAGAGTTGTTGATCAATCTAGAGACTGCAGCGGATGCATTGCGCATCGCGGAACAACAGACCAGTGCCTTCGAACAAAGTCCAATCTGGCGCACATTGCGGATGACAGCGCCGCCTTTTCTGGTGTCGCATCTGTTTGCACCGGCATTGCCGGTTCTGACGCACAGACGCCGGTTGCGGGTTGAGCTGATTGGAACGGCCAGCAAAGTTGGCTTGCAACGCCGCGAAGCAGATATCGCCATACGGATCGAAGACCGACGCGGTGAAATTCCGAAGCGCGACAAGCGTATCAAGGCGGTAAAATTGGGTGTACTGGAGTACAGAGTTTATCACGCCAAAGGCAGCGCCACTGAGGGGTTACCCTGGGCCGGATTGACCGAAAGGCAACAGCGCACAAGTGGTAGCGAAAAGATGATGGCCATGGCAGGGGACGAGGGATTTCAATACAACGTCTCCCAGTTTGATCCCCTGCTCAGAATAGTTCAAACGGGAGTGGCCCGTGCCATGCTGCCCCGGATCATTGCGCAAGGCTACCCCGATTTGCTGACAGATGGAGAGACCGTACTCACCCAGCCAATCTGGATGCTGTATCATAGTCAGGATCAAGAAGATCCACATCTCAAGGCCGCACGTCAGTGGATCATGGATCTGGCTGCGACCTTGCCTAGCAATACAGACCTTTGAGTGTTGAATGTGAGTTTGCTAGGGTAGAGCCTGGTAGTATCTTGGGGGACTTCGATCATGGATGATGGACAGACGGTAGCTGCAATTCCCAAGGACTGGGATCGGCGGGGTTTGCCAGCGTGGTCGTTCTTTAATCCCGAGATGCTCGAGCTTGAAAAAGACATGTTGTTCCGGGCGCATTGGCAATTGGTGTGCCATGTCTCGGACATTCCCAATGCCGGTGATTTTATCACACTGGATGTGGTGGGGGAACGCGCGCTGGTGATCCGCGGCAAAGATGGCGTGGTGCGCGCGTTTCACAATCTGTGTCGGCACCGCGGCAGCCGCGTTGTCGCCGAGGACAGCGGCACCTGCAAAAGCGCCATCATCTGTCCGTTTCATGGCTGGGTGTATAATCTGGATGGCACGTTGCGCGGGGCAGCTCAGCCGCAAACCCTGCCTGATCTGGATCCGGTCAAGATGGGTTTGAAGCCGATAGATATGGATATCTGGCAGGGATTTGTCTTTGTGAGGTTTAAGCCTGGTCCGCAGCCTGCCATGTCGCAGGTTCTGGCGCATTTTGACGATGAAGTTGCACAATACGCGCTGGACAATCTGGAGCCCGATGGCAACGGTTTTTTCACTGAAGAGATCGAGGCGAACTGGAAATGCGTGCGCGACGTGGACAATGAAGGCTATCACGTGCCGATGGCCCATCCCGGTTTGCAGGATCTCTATGGCCCACACTACTATGATGAGCCGTTTTCGCGAGGCACGTCCCGGTCTTTCGCCCCGTTTCGGGAAGGCACTGGTCGGCTGTGGTCGGTACGGGCCTACAAGGCTGTGCTTGAACCGCCGGAGCGTTTGGATGAGGATCACAAACGCGCCTGGCTTTATGTGGGCATGTTCCCCAATGCCGTGTTTGGATTTTACCCCGACAGTGTGATTTTCTATCAGGAGTTCCCGCTGGCCAATGGGCTGACGGTGCAACGATCCGCGACCTATCGGTACAAAAACGAAGATCGCAGGCTGCGGCTGGCGCGCTATTTGAGCGGCAGGATTGACCGGATCACCTCGGACGAGGATGTGCAACTGATCAAGTGGACCTGGGAGGCGGCGTTTTCCAGCGGATACGAAGGGTATCTGCTGAGTGACCTTGAGTACGGCGTGAAGACCTATCATGATGCGTTGCGCGTGCTGTTTCCGGTCCTGCTGGAGGATGAGCCTGGCGAGGGGATGGTTGAAGCGCGCAATTCACAGCTGTTGGCGGCAGGTGCTCATCAGCCGTGACCGGCTGCCTCGCGCGGCCAGCGGTTAACTTGGACATGCAGCGTGGATCAGATCCAGACGACATCCCCCAGAAAGATGTACCCAGCGCCATAGATTGTCTTGATCAGGCGCGGGTTCTTGGGATCTTCGCGCAGCTTGGTGCGCAGCCTCGAAATACGCACATCCATCGCCCGGTCAAAAGATTCCGAGGCCGCACCGCCGAGGGCCTCTTGCATGGCAGCGCGGGAAATTAACCGTTTGGGCCGTTCCAGAAACAGCCTCAAGACTTCGCCTTCCGCGTGGGAAAAAGGTGTTTCCTGCCCGGCATCATCTTCCAGAACATACCGGTCAAAGAAGGCAGACCAGCCTTCGAATTGCGCCACGTCGCCCGCGTTTGTTTCTACTGGGCGCTGGCGCAGGCGCGCTCGGATGCGGGCCACAACTTCGGCTGGATCGAAGGGTTTGATGATGTAATCATCCGCCCCCAGTTCCAGCCCGGTGACCCGATCCTGCACCTGTGCGCGACCCGAAATGATGATGACAATGGCCCCCTGCTCCAAGGCCAGCCGGTGCACCAATGTCAGCCCGTCGCGGTCGGGCAGGGACAGATCGACAAGACAGACATCCGGTGTTGTGGTGCGCAATGCGGCCTCAAATTGTGCGGCGCGGCCGAATGTCATCGTGCGAAAACCTGCCTCCTCCAACGCGTCGGCGAGTATGGTGCGGATGGCGGGTTCATCATCCAGAATCGTTACAAGTGCATCGCTCATGGTGTGGCCTTTGGAATATGCGCCTCTAGCTGTTGTGCGGTGAAAGGTTTGCGCAGGACCGGGGCCCGTGCGACGGCAGATTGGAACAGAGGGTCATCCGGTGGCAATGAGGTCATCAGACAAATGGGATGACCGCAGGCTGTGACAGCCTCGAGCAGATCCAACCCCGTTTGATCGCCTTCCAGAGTGATGTCGGAAAGGACCGCCGAAATCTCGGGCAGATCAGAGAGCAAGGCTTGCGCTTCGGGCACACTGGAGGCTTCGATCACGGAATGGCCTGCCTCCCGCAACATATCACGCAGAGTGTCGCGCAGATCGGGGCTGTCTTCGACCAGCAATACCAGACCAGGTTGTACTGACGTGCGGGCGGGACGCAGCGGCAATCGCAGCGTTACTTCGGCACCTGTATCCGAGTTGGACAGGTGAACACGTCCGCCCGCCAGTTTGGTCATGTCATAGACCATTCCCAAACCCAGCCCAGACCCTTCGCCGCCTTTGGTGGTAAAGAAGGGTTCAAACGCGCGGCCAAGGGCCTGGTCAGTGAACCCGGGTCCGGTGTCTGTGATGGAAAACTCGATCCAGGTGTCCTGGACCGGGCGTGCGATCAACGTGATTTTCCCTGTGCTGCCACAGGCATCACGGGCGTTGAGAATAAGATTGAGCAGCGAGTCCTGTAACATTCCCGGGTCAAGCAGCAATGGCGCGTCAGCACATTCGTTGTGTACGTCCAGCTGCACCCCGTCCGGCAGGGTCGAGCGCGCAAGTGGGCTGAGATCAGACAGGAAATTGGCGACAAGCGTGGGCGTCGGATTGTGATCCCGCTGCCCCGTCATATCCGCGATGCGGTTCAACAGATTTCCGCCGCGCCGCGCCGCTGACAGTGTGGCGGTGATCAATTCATCCGCATCGTCAGGCAAATCCATGCGTTGCAATTTGGATTGCATCCCCAAAATGATCGTCAGCAGGTTGGAAAAATCATGTGCCAATCCGCTTGTCAGCTGTGCTGCCATTTCGCGTCGTCGTGTTTGTTGCAGGGCGGCCCGGGTTTGCGCTTCGGCGGTGATGTCCATCGACAGGATGTAAATGCCGCCCTGTTGACCATCAGGGGTAAAGGCCGCGCGAATCCGACGTGAACTGAGCGCATGTGTGAACTCGAAGACGGAGTCCTGTCCTTCGAATGCCGCATCCAGGTGCTGCTCGATGGTCGCATAATCCGTGTCCCCCAGAGCGTCGCGCAGGTGCATGCCTAAAATGTCAGACTGGCTGCCGGGCATGACCGCGCTGAGCCGTCGGTTTGAGTAGGTATAGCGCCGGTCTGCATCCACATGCGCGATATGGGCGGGCATCATTTCGGTGGTCAGCCGCGTGCGGGCCTCGGATAGGGTCACCTGACGCTTGGCCTCTTCGAGTGCAGTGATCGTGGCTTCTAGTTCGCGGTTGGCGCCCGAGAGATCTTCGGAGTAGTTCAGAACTTTGTCGCTGAGTTCCTCGGAGCGGGCGCGCAACAAGGCCTCTTGCTGTTTGGCGCGGGTGATGTCGGTGTAAACGGTGACCCATCCCCCTTGTGGCAAGGGCGAGCCTTCGACACTGATGGTGCGGCCCCCGGCGCGGGTGCGTTCCATGTAATGGGGCTCGAACGCGCGGGCGATGGTGACGCGCGAGGCTACAAACTCGTCGACATCACCCACATCGCCATAATCCCCCCGTTCGGCGAGATGGCGAATGCAGCCTGCAAAATCCGAACCCGGCGTGACCAGTTCATCTGGTAAATCGAACATTTCCTGAAAGCGACGATTGCACACGGCCAGACGCAGGTCGCGGTCATAGATGGTCAACGCCTGCTGGATCAGGTTCAGCCCGACCTTGGTCATTTCCTGCGTCTCAAGGGGCGAGCGGTCCATCATGTGCGTTTCGCCCAATCCAAAGCGGTCTCCAGTTGGTCGTCCCCCCAGAACAGCTCGTCCCCGTCCAGAAAGCTGGGAGCGCCAAAAATGCCCCGTTTTGCGGCCTCTTCGGTGGTTTGGCGCAGAGTATGTTTGTTGGCATCCGCTTGGGCGCTTTCCAGCAATTCGGGCGACAACTTCGCGGCTTGCAGGCAGGCGCTTAGGACTGTCGGATCAGAAATGTCTTGCCCAGCATCAAACTGAGCCAGATAGACATTCTGGCAAAAACTGATCCCGCCATGTTCCGCCAAGGCCAGCTGCGCGACCCGTGCGGCCAGCAGGCTGTTTTGTGGAAACGGATCGGGGCGTTGCAAATCCAACCCCTGACGTTTCGCTCGCCTTTCCATATCGCGCCACATGTAGTTGCCCTTGGCTGCATAGATGTTGAACGGCGATGTGTTCCATCCCTGTGCCTTGAAAATCGGGCCCAACAAGAAAGGCCGCCATGTGACCTGCACCCGTGCCGCCTCGGCCAATGCGGGCAAGCGCATGACGGTCAGATAGGAATAGGTCGAGGCGAACTCGAAGAAAAACTCCATGTGCGGGCGGGGCATCGGGCGCGGTCCTTATCAGGGCTGAGTGCGCACAATCCGGGAGGGAACGCCCCCATGTCAAGGAGCGCCAGCCCCTGTTACAATTCGTAAGGATTGGGAAAACTTCAGGAAAAAGTTGACGCCGACGCTCAGAGTTGCACCCTTGTGCGATAAGAATCGCTCGGAAAGGGCGCATAGCCCGGGGACACAGCGGGCAAATGGGAGGAAATACCTTTGGCACACTCGCCTCAGGCAGTGGATGGGCTTGCGTCTGTCCCTGCGCTTTTGCATCGCAATGCCACGCAGTTTGGCGACAAACCCGCGTACCGCGAAAAGGAATTCGGCATCTGGCAAAGCTGGAGCTGGTCTGACACAGCGAAAGAGGTTGAGGCGCTGGCGCTGGGGTTGTTGAACCTTGGCGTGAACGAAGGCGATTTTATTGCCATCATCGGCCGCAACCGCCCTTATTTTTATTGGTCGATGGTCGCCGCGCAATCGGTGGGGGCCGTGCCCGTGCCGATGTATCAGGACGCCGCTGCCGATGAGATGGCCTATGTGATGGATCATTGCGGTGCCCGCTTTGCCATCGTGCAGGATCAGGAGCAGGTCGATAAGATCATCGAAATTCAGGACAAGCTGACTGAATTTGAGCACATGATCTATATTGATCCACGTGGGTTGCGGAAATACGACCACCACAAGCTGCATCAGTTTGCCCATGTGCAAGAACAAGGTCGCGCCGCACGGGATGAATTTGCCAGCGACCTGAAGGCGCGCTCGGACAAGCTGGATTACGACAGCACCTGCGTGATGCTGTATACCAGCGGAACAACGGGCCGTCCCAAGGGGGTGGTGCTGAGCAACCGCAATATCATCGAGGCGTCACGGTCGTCCTCTGATTTCGACACGCTGGGACCGGGCGAAGAGGTGCTGGCCTACCTGCCGATGGCCTGGGTTGGTGATTTCATATTTTCCATCGGGCAGGCCTATTGGTGCGGGTTCTGTGTGAACTGCCCCGAAAGCCCCGACACGATGATGACGGACCTGCGCGAGATCGGGCCAACGTATTATTTTGCGCCGCCCCGGGTGTTTGAAACCCAGCTGACCAATGTGATGATCCGCATGGAAGATGCCAGCCCTTTTAAAAAGTGGTTGTTTGATCGCTACATGGCTGTGGCCCGCAAGGTCGGACCGGCCATTTTGGACGGTAAATCAGTCAGCTTTGGCGACAGGCTGAGTTATGCGCTGGGCAATCTGTTTGTTTATGGTCCGCTGAAGAACACATTGGGCCTCAGCCGTGTGCGTGTGGGTTATACGGCGGGCGAGGCGATTGGGCCGGAAATTTTCGAGTTTTACCGCTCGCTGGGCATCAATCTCAAACAGCTTTATGGCCAGACCGAAGCGTCGGTGTTCATCACCGTTCAGCCCGATGGTGAGGTGCGCAATGACACGGTGGGCGTGCCCGCCCCCGGCGTCGAGATCAAGATCGCCGACAATGGCGAGGTGTTCTATCGCAGCCCAGGCACCTTTGAGGAATATTACAAGAACCCCGAAAGCACCGCCTCGACCAAGGATGCCGAGGGATGGGTGGCCACGGGCGACGCGGGGTTTTTTGATCCCGACAACGGCCATCTGCGGATCATCGACCGGGCCAAGGACGTGGGCAAGATGGCCGATGGCGCGATGTTCGCGCCCAAGTATGTTGAGAACAAACTGAAGTTCTATCCCAACATTCTGGAGGCGGTTGTTTTTGGCAACCAGCGCGAGGAATGCACAGCGTTTATCAACATTGACCTGACCGCTGTGGGCAACTGGGCGGAACGCAATAACATTGGCTATGCCTCCTATCAGGAACTGGCGGGGCATCCTCAGGTGCTGGATGCAATTAAGGTGCATGTGGAAGAGGTGAACCGTTCGCTGGCCGATGATCCGATGTTGGCACATTGCCAGGTGCACCGCTTTTTGGTGCTGCACAAAGAGCTGGACGCGGATGACGGCGAAATGACCCGGACCCGCAAGGTGCGGCGCGGGGTGATCTCGGACAAGTTCGAGGATCTGCTGGGCGCTTTGTACGATGGCTCGGACGAGATTTACACCAACACCGAAGTGACTTACGAGGATGGCCGCAAGGGCAGTATTTCAGCGACATTGAAAATCGTGGAGGCCGCCGTCGTGTCTGTGGCCGCGCAGCAGGTGGCAGCGGAATGAAACAAGTTGCGATGATTGCAGGCCTGATGGGCCTACCCATGATGGGGCAGGCCGCCACGCAGGATATCACGCCGATGGCGGGCTATTGCGTCGAGGCGCTGGTGGAGAGCCGTGCTTTGATGACCTCGGCTTTGATGCCCTCCACAGCCGAAGCTGTTGGACGCGGAGACGCGGATGAGCGGGTGGAGTTTTTCACGGTGCCCCATGAGGATCTGGTGTTCTCGCGGATGGATGTGCACGGGCTGTCTGCCTGCTCGGTTTTTCTTAACAAGAGTGGGGACGGGTGGAACACAGCCTCGGTCGAGGCGCATTTTGAGCGCTTTGGCATGCTGTCAGGCCCCGATTGCAGCCGTGACGGCCAGGAGTTTTGGTTCACCAGCCTGAAGAACCTGAAAGGCAATGGGGTGACAGCTGTGCTGGATGTGAAAGACGGCATGGTGGTGGAAATTTTGGCCTTTGAAACCCCGGAACTGTCGCGCCCGAGTGACTGTAAAAAGGACGATGCGCAATGACGGAGGGCTGGACGACGCTCCTTGCCGAAGAAGGCAAGATCGCCCCGCCCGCCCTCCCGTATGGGACGCAAAGAGGAGATCTGTGATGCTGGATGCATCTGAAGGATACACCACCGAAGACGGCCGCAAGATTGGCGGTGTGGTGATGGAGATGAAGAACATCACCCTGCGTTTTGGCGGTGTGGTGGCGATCAAGGATATCTCGTTTGATATCCGGCAGGGTGAAATCCGTGCCATCATCGGCCCGAATGGGGCTGGAAAATCCTCGATGCTGAATGTGATCAGCGGGTTTTATAATCCGCAGGAAGGTGAGGTCTATTATCAAGGCACGCTGCGCCCGCCGATGAAACCCTATCAGGTGGCCCAGCAGGGCATTGCGCGGACGTTTCAGAACATCGCTTTGTTTGAAGGGATGTCGGTGCTGGACAACGTGATGACGGGGCGTATTCGCCAGATGAAAGCGGGACCTTTTGCACAGGCGTTGTGGAAGGGTAAGGCCGAGCGGGAAGAGGTTGAAAACCGTGCCGTGGTTGAGAAGGTCATTGATTTTCTGGAAATCCAGGCCATTCGCAAAACGCCGGTCAGCCGCCTGCCGTATGGGTTGAAGAAGCGGGTTGAATTGGCGCGGGCCTTGGCGTCAGAGCCGAGCATCCTGCTGCTGGATGAGCCGATGGCGGGCATGAACGTCGAGGAGAAAGAGGACATGAGCCGCTTTATCCTGGATGTGAACGATGAATTTGGCACCACCATTGCGCTGATCGAGCACGACATGGGCGTGGTGATGGATCTGAGCGACCGTGTGGTGGTGATGGATTATGGCCAGAAGATCGGCGACGGCACACCCGATGAGGTGCGCAACAACCAGGCGGTGATCGACGCCTACCTGGGGGTGGCGCATGACTAGATTTATTGAATTGATAGGGGGCACCGATGCCTGAACAACTCGTCTTTGCGATGGAGGTCTTCCTCAACGGGCTGATGGCGGGCGTGCTCTATGCGCTGGTCGCCCTGGGGTTCGTTCTGATCTACAAGGCCTCGGGGATTTTCAATTATGCCCAAGGGGTTATGGCGTTGTTTGCGGCCCTCACACTTGTCGGGATCATGGAAGGGCAGGTGCCGTTCGCGCATCTGATCAACGCCATGTTTGGCACTGAGATCCACCACTTTGGCTGGCACGTTCCGGCATTGCTGGCGATCTTGCTGACGATGGTGGTGATGGTGGGGCTGGCCTGGCTGGTGAACACAATCATCTTTAAGCATCTGGTCAACCAAGAGCCGATCATCCTCTTTATGGCGACCATTGGGCTGGCCTACTTCCTTGAGGGATTTGGCGACATCATGTGGGGCGCGGACATCAAAAAACTGGATGTAGGCCTGCCGCAGGGGATCAATGAAGCGATTGATGAGGTGACCTATGGCATCTTTGATTACGGCTTCTTTATCGACAATTTGGATATTGTAGCCACGGTGGTGGCAGCCGCACTGGTGTTCACGCTGATCATCTTTGCACAATACACCAAGCAGGGCCGGGCCATGCGCGCGGTGGCGGATGACCACCAAGCGGCGCTGAGCGTGGGAATTTCGCTCAACTTCATCTGGGTGATGGTCTGGTCGCTCGCAGGTTTCGTGGCGCTGGTCGCGGGCATCATGTGGGGCACCAAATCAGGCGTGCAGTTTTCGCTGTCGCTGATTGCTTTGAAGGCTCTGCCCGTGCTGATGCTAGGCGGGTTCACGTCCATCCCAGGCGCCATCGTTGGCGGGTTGATCATCGGTGTTGGCGAGAAGCTGTTTGAGTTTGCCATTGGCCCCATGGTGGGTGGCGCGACCGAGAACTGGTTCGCCTATGTGTTGGCGCTGGTGTTCCTGGTGTTCCGGCCACAGGGCCTGTTTGGGGAGAAGATCATTGAGCGTGTATGATGCGAATTCTGTCCTTGATACTCATAGTGCTTGGATGCCTCATGCTATCGGGATTGCTGGCTGCCCTGATTTATGCATGGCACTTGGCGACTGCAGTGAGCCCAGCCTACCAAGACACATACTATGTGGTTTTTCATCCCACTTGGAGCGCTGCGCTATATCTCCTGCTGACCGCAGGCTTTCTGATCGCGGGCATCTGGCTTCGCCGAAATTCAAGAGAGGAATGAGCTGATGTTCTACCGCGAAGCAGGTGATTTCAAGACGTCCTACTCCGAGGACAATCAGACCTTTCCGATCAAGTTTGACCGGTGGCGCTATTACTTTGTGCTGTTGGTGGCCTTCGCTGTGGTGCCGTTCATCATCAACGATTATTGGGTCAATGCGGTGTTCCTGCCGTTTCTGATCTATTCGATTGCGGCCATTGGGCTGAACATTCTGGTCGGCTATTGCGGGCAGGTGTCTTTGGGCACGGGCGGTTTCATGGCAGTGGGGGCCTATGCCTGCTACAAGTTGATGACCGGCTTTCCCGAAGTGAGCATCTTCATCCACATTATCCTATCGGGCGGGATTACCGCGATGGTCTGTGTGGCCTTTGGCCTGCCCAGCTTGCGGATCAAAGGTTTTTATCTGGCGGTGGCCACGCTGGCGGCGCAGTTCTTTTTGGTGTGGCTCTTTAACAAGGTGGCGTGGTTTTACAACTACTCGGCCTCGGGCCAGATCAACGCGCCTGAGCGCACTGTGCTTGGCACACCCATCACCGGTGCCCAGACCGAGCCTTGGGCGGCTTATCTGTTCTGCCTGGTGTTTGTGGTCATCTGTGCGGTGATCGCCCGCAACCTGACCCGTGGGATGCAGGGGCGCAAATGGATGGCCATTCGCGATATGGACATCGCGGCCGAGATCATCGGAGTGAACCCGTTGCGTGCCAAGTTGAGTGCCTTTGCCGTCTCAGGGTTCTTTGTTGGGATCTCGGGCGCGCTGTTCTTTTCGGTCTATTTGGGGGCTGTTGAGGTGGGTGAAGTCTTTGGCATCACCAAGTCATTCCTCGTCCTGTTTATGGTGATCATCGGCGGGCTTGGATCAATCTTTGGCAGCTTTGCCGGAGCGGCCTTTCTGGTGCTTTTGCCGGTGCTGCTGAAGAACGTATTGGTCGGCACATTGGGCTGGCCCACAGACCTGGCAGCACATCTGGAATTCATGATCGTTGGAGCGCTGATCGTAGTGTTCCTGATCGCCGAGCCGCATGGGCTGGCGCAGCTTTGGCGCGTGGCTAAAGAGAAACTGAGACTTTGGCCGTTCCCGCACTAGGGCAGGGCCGAGAGGTGTGCCGGGCTGAAGCCCGGCCTACAAAAAATCGGATAAACCAAGGGAGGTATAAACCGATGAAGATGAAACTACTTACCGCAGCCGCGGCGGCCGTGATGGCTGCTGCTCCGGCGCTGGCGGATCTGGTGATTGTCGATACCAGCTATCGCACAGGGCCATATGCGGCCAACGGCATTCCGTTCTCGGATGGCTATCAGGATTACTTCACTCTGCTCAATGAACGCGATGGCGGCATTGGCGGTGAAATGGTGCGGATCGTGGAATGCGAAACCGGCTATAACACCGAAAAAGGTGTGGAATGCTACGAGGCGACGAAGGGCGAAGGCGCACTGGTTTATCAACCACTGTCCACCGGCATCACCTATCAGTTGATCCCGAAAGCCACAGCTGACGGTATCCCGCTTCATACCATGGGATACGGCCGTACGTCTGCCAAGAACGGCGGCGTGTTCAACTGGGTGTTCAACTATCCTGCGAACTACTGGGATGGCGCCTCACTGGCTGTGACACATATTGCCGACCAAAACGGTGGCGATATCGCGGGCAAGAAAATCGCGCTGGTCTACCACAACTCTGCCTATGGCAAAGAGCCGATCCGCACGCTGGAAGGCCTGGCTGAAAAGCACGGGTTCGAGCTGAGCCTGCTGCCTGTGGATCACCCCGGTCAGGAGCAGAAATCGCAGTGGCTGCAAATCCGCCGTGAGAAGCCTGACTATGTTCTGATGTGGGGCTGGGGCGTTATGAACCAGGTTGCCATCCAAGAAGCCGTGAACATCCGTTTCCCGATGGAAAACTTCATCGGTATCTGGTGGTCCGGGTCTGAAAATGACGTGAAAGCGGCAGGCGACAAGGCCAATGGCTATAAGGCGCTGACGTTCCACAACCTTGGGTCGGATTACCCGGTTTATGCCGACATTCAGCAGCACGTTGTGGGTGCAGGCAAGGCCGCCGGTGCTGGTGATCAGGTGGGCACGGTGCTCTATAACCGTGGCATGTATGCCGCGATGCTAGCGTCCGAGGCGATCAAGACCGCTCAGGAAATGTCCGGCACCTCTGACATTACATCTGCCCAGATGCGCGATGGCATGGAGAACCTTGAAATCACCGAAGCCAAGATGGCGGCCATCGGTCTGCCGAACTTTGGTCCGGAGTTCAAAGTGTCTTGCGAAAACCATGGTGGTAACGGCTTTGGTGCCGTGTCGCAGTGGAATGCCGAAGCGGGCTCGTTCGAGCTGATCACCGAGTACTACCAGTCTGATCAGGATGTGATTGGACCATTGGTGGATGAAGATTCAGCTGCGTTTGCTGCCGAGAATGGTATCGAAGGCGGGTGCTGATTTAAGCGCTAACTTCCCGGCCGTGGCGTGATCTGCGGCCGGGGACTCTTGAGTATATTTGGAAAGATGAAGATGGGGCGATGCGCCTTGTCTGCAGGGGAGATGCGCCATGGCGGATGTAACCGAGACCCAAGATAACCTTCTGGAGGTCAACAATATCGAGGTGATCTACAATCACGTGATCCTCGTGTTGAAAGGTGTTTCCCTGAACGTGCCCAAGGGCGGGATCACCGCCCTGCTGGGTGGCAACGGGGCCGGTAAGACCACCACGTTGAAAGCAATTTCGAACCTGCTGAAGTCCGAGCGGGGGGAAGTGACCAAAGGCTCGATCCTCTATCGTGGCGAGCGTATTCAGGATCTGGTACCGTCTGATCTGGTCAAGAAGGGTGTCATTCAGGTGATGGAAGGCCGTCACTGTTTTGAGCATCTGACGGTGGAGGAAAACCTGCTGACTGGGGCCTATACACGCGGGTCGAGCCGGGGCGAGATTGAGGCCGATCTGAATAAGGTTTACGACTATTTCCCGCGCCTGAAAGAGCGGCGGCGGTCGCAGGCAGGATATACCTCGGGCGGAGAGCAACAGATGGTGGCCATTGGCCGTGCCTTGATGAGCCGCCCTGAGACCATCCTGCTGGACGAGCCTTCGATGGGATTGGCACCGCAGTTGGTGGAAGAGATTTTCCAGATCGTGAAGTCGTTGAACGAAAGAGAAGGGGCCACATTCCTGCTGGCCGAACAGAACACCAACGTGGCGCTGCGGTTTGCGCAGTATGGCTATATTCTGGAGAGCGGCCGCGTGGTGATGGACGGCCCCGCCAAAGAGCTGCGTGAAAACCCGGATGTGAAAGAATTCTACTTGGGCATGTCGGATGACGGGCGCAAGTCCTTTCGCGACGTACGCAGTTATCGGCGTCGGAAAAGATGGCTGAGTTGATCTCAGACGAGAAATTGGCCTGTCGCACTCCAGCGGAGGGACGCGGAGAAATTGCACGGGTGAGCGGTGTATCACATCGGACTTTGTGTCTGATTGCCGCCGAAGGAGCGCAGAATTGACCAACTACTTTGACGAGCTTGAAACCCAAAGCGCTGATCAACGCAGCGCGCGGCTGTCGCGGCTTTTGCCCGAACAAGTGGCGCACGCAAAAGCACTGTCCGGGTATGCGGCAACTTTGGCGGATGTGGATGCTTTGAGCATTCAAACGGCTGCGGATCTGGCCTCCTTGCCTGTGTTACGTAAATCCGATCTGGGAGCGGCGCAGAAGGCTGCTGGTCCTTTGGGCGGGTTGACGGGCATGCCGGCCTCGGGTTTTGCACATGTGTTTCAATCGCCCGGTCCCATTTATGAGCCAGGTGGCGTGGGCCATGATTGGTGGCGCATGGGCCGGTTTCTGAAGGCTTGTGGCATTGGCGCGGGTGACATTGTGCAAAACTGTTTTGGATATCATCTGACGCCGGCAGGTATGATTTTTGAGAACGGCGCGCGGGCTGTGGGGGCAGCGGTGCTGCCTGCGGGCACGGGCCAGACCGAACTGCAAGCGCAGGCGGCGCATGACATTGGTGTGACGGCCTATGCCGGAACGCCTGACTATCTGAAGGTCATTCTGGATAAGGCCGATGAGATGGGTCTGCCCTTGCAGATCTCCAAGGCGGCTGTCGGTGGCGGGGCGCTCTTCCCGTCGCTGAGGCAGGAGTATGCAGACCGGGGCATCGCCTGTTTGCAATGCTATGCCACGGCTGATCTGGGAAATATCGCTTTTGAAAGCCCCGCGATGGAGGGGTTGATCGTCGATGAAGGCGTGATCGTTGAGATCGTGACGCCGGGGACCGGTGACCCGGTGGAACCCGGTCACGTGGGCGAGGTGGTCGTGACCACTTTGAACCCGGACTATCCGTTGATCCGATTTGCGACCGGTGATCTGAGTGCCGTGTTGGAGGGTGAAAGCCCCTGTGGCCGGACCAACCTGCGCATCAAGGGTTGGATGGGCCGGGCCGATCAGACGACCAAGATCAAGGGCATGTTCGTGAGGCCCGAGCAAGTCGCCGCCCTTGTGGCGCGTCACGATGACATCACACGCGCGCGTGTGATTGCCAGCCGTGAAGGAGAGATGGACATCATGACCGTCCAACTTGAAGCGGACGGAGGCGAGGCCGATGCCTATGCGGCTGCGGTTTCGGACGTGCTGAAGATGAAAGGCCGGATCGAGATTGTGGCCAAGGGGTCATTGCCCAACGACGGCAAGGTGATCGAGGATTTGCGCAGCTATGAGTGACCGCGCCATGCGTGTCGTCAAACCGGTGTGATGGCTTCAGGTGAACCTGTTCGCGTCATAGGGTGACAAATCCACATTCGGGCGTTTGCCACTGATCAAATCTGCGATCCAGCGTCCGGTTTTTGGGCCCGCTGTCAGTCCGACGTGCTGATGCCCAAAGGCAGCATAGATCCCTGTCTGGCCGATTTCACCGACCAAGGGCAGGCTGTCGGGGGTCGAGGGGCGCATGCCCATCCATTCCTCGGCCTCATCATAGGTCAAATTGGGGAAGGCCCATTTGATGTTCTTGCGGATAAGCTCAATCGGGGCTTTTGAAGGCGGCGCTTTGTGGCTGCCCAGCTCGACCGTGCCGGCACAGCGCAGGCCTGTCTCCATAGGGTTCACGCCAAATTTGCCTTTGACCATCATCATCGGCGTGCGGGGCATCTGGCTGGGGTTTTTCAGGTGCAGGTGATAGCCGCGCTCGGTTTCCAGGGCGACCTTGAGGCCCAGCTTGGTTGTCAGCTCTTTTGACCAGATACCAGCCGCCAGAACCGCATGATCACAGGGCATGGGCCCTTGATTCGTGATCACGGATGTGATGCGCCCGTCGGACATTTCGAAATCTTGCACTGTTGCGCGTCGGAACACGCCTCCCTCTGCTGCCAAGACGTCGGCCAGTGCCTCGCAATAAGCACCGGGATTGGTGATGTGTCCATGCCCTTTGATCCGAGCCAACATGTTGATGTTCGGCCCTGCCATTGGTTCGGCCTCGCGGACCGCTGCGCCGTCGATAATCTCGGGTGGATATCCCGCGTCGCTGCGTATGGCCCATCCGTAGCTTTCAGCGTCAAACGCGGCTCGGTTGGCATAGGCGTAGGTGAAATCGCTGGTTTCGATCCAATGCGCTGCGGGGGTGCCACGGGTCAGAGCCTGGTGCTGCTCGACGCTGTCGCCCAGCATGGGCATCAAGGCGTCCACCGTACGGCGGACACCCGCGTCAGAGGCATAGGACATGAACTTGAGCAGCCAGGGGATCAGTTTGGGGAAATAGCGCCATTGCATGAACAGGGGCGCATTGCGATCCAGCATGTATTTTAGCCCGGTTTTGCCGATGCCGGGCGTGTTCACCGGGATCATCGCCCATTGTGCCAGAAGCCCTGCATTGCCGTAGGAGGCGCCAGCCGCCGGGCCGTCCTTGTCGATGAGTGTGACCTCATGACCTGCGCGGCGCAGCCAGATGGCCGAACTTAGCCCGCAAATCCCGGCACCGATGACGATGATACTTCGTTTGCCGCTCATGGGCACGCACTCCGCAAGCTGTCTCGGCCTCACCTAAACGCGAAGGACAAGATTGCGCAATGTCAAAGCACTCAGTTCGGCCAGAGCGATGTGCCCGGGTGAAATTGCGACCAGGCGAACCAGAAGGCTTCGTGGCTGCTCAAATTTGCACCATAAGCATCGACCGCGCGCGCGCCGCCGGCGGAGGATACGATGCGCACACCGTTGAGAGTGACCTCGGCCCCTTCGCGCAAAGCCAAAAGGGTGGCGCTGCGTTGAAACGCTGTAGGTGTGCCCGAGGGCGCGATCACCCCGATGATATCCTCATGTACTGGCAAGCGAGGATCGACATCGCCCACTGGGAAGATCGGGCCATTTGCATCCCGCCCGTTGCGGAAATCAAAATCGCGTCCCAGAGCGAGCTCTTCGACCAGAACGGTTGTGTTCGGGTGCTGTGCCTTCCAGCTGGCCCAATCGGTGGTGACCACCGTGGCCTGATCTAGGTGCAGGTCTTTCTCGGCCAGAGGTCCGGTTACGGCATGGCCCTTGAACGTATCAAAGACGGAATGGGTGGTGATATCATACATCACCTTGTTGGACCGGATCAGCAGACCCGAGGTGCGCATGATCGGGCGTTCGATGCCTTGGGGCAATTGATCGGTGTAATAGGCCTGCGCAGCGCCGCAGAGTGTGCAGTACGGAATGGCCAGATCGCGCCCGCCCAGCGTGTCATTGACCATCTCGCGCACTTCCATGATGCGGCGTGGATAGGCGCGGGCTTCGCCATTTATCTCGATGCCAAAGACGATGGCGTCATCGGCCAGCCATTTGGCCGCGTCCGCGCTACTGACGTCGGGGTTGTCGGCGGCGGGGATGCAATTGCAGGGCGTGTCGGTGGTGTCATAGGGGCGGTCATCCATCGGCACCCCGCCCCAAGAGACCAGCCGCCAGTCGATCTTGCCTTCGACGAATATCTGTTCCCACCCCGGCACGAATTGCGTGAAAATGCTGCGCTTGGCGTGCAGATAGCCCGGATAGGCTGGAATGTCCCAGGCAATCAGGTGATCGGTGATCTCGCCCCAGCGGTTGATCGACTTGTATTCGATACCCAAAAGCTGTGCTGCGGCGTTGGCCAAAGCATCGTCAAAGGATTGCCGCCAGGTGAAACGCATCATATCGCTGATCACCCAGGCCAGCCGGGGATCTCCCGACTGGGCGATGTGGTCAAGCGCGATGATCTGATCTTGGCCCCAGGTGGATTGCTTTAGACTGTCCACAAAAACCACGTCCACGGCTTCCTTGAGGTCATCCAGCAAATCGCCCGTGGGCACATTCGGCGGTGTGCCGTAGGCCGCGATCACGTAATCGGGCAGAGGTGCGTTTTCTTGCGCGAGTGCCGCAAGCGGTGCGGTTAGGATTGCGATCAGGGCGATCGTCGTTTTCAGGATACGGGCAATGAATGGGGCGAGCGGGGTCATAGAAAGGCCTTTGGTCAGGTCACGCTGTGAATTTGGGTCACTGTGTCCGATGGCCCCCCGTCCGGCCAATCACATTTTATCAATGCCCGGTGAAGGTCTTGACCAACGCGCCTACGCATACCGCTCCACAACAAAAAGCCCCGCCGAATGGCAGGGCTTCATGCGTCCGGGTTCAGGACGAAACGTCTTAGCCCTGGCGGGCTTTGAACCGGCGTTGGGTTTTGTTGATCACGTAGACGCGGCCTTTGCGGCGCACGACACGGCAATCACGGTGCCGGTTCTTGAGCGAGCGAAGTGAGTTCTTGACCTTCATGGCTCTTCTCCTCATTTGTCGTGGCGCTGTTGCGCCTCGGGTTACACGGATGCCTGACCATGGGTCAGGCTCGAATATGGTGGGCGATACAAGGATCGAACTTGTGACCCCTTCGATGTCAACGAAGTGCTCTACCGCTGAGCTAATCGCCCGTCTTTTCCTTTGCAGCCTACACCCCCAAAAAATGAGGGCGCGGAAAGCCGCGCCGGATGTCTGTGGGTCTATAAAAGGAGTCGGCTGGCGGATCAAGGGCTTTTAGAATGGCTTTTCTGCTATATGATGGCCCGAAAGGAGTGCCCATGCCCAAGGTTGCATATCATCTGACGCATCCAGAGCAACGCACGACCAGCGTCGTGTTTGCCTCGCCGCATAGCGGACGGGATTATTCGTGGTCTTTCCTGCGCAAAACGCGATTGAACGAACATAGCATCCGCAGCTCGGAAGATGCCTTTGTGGACCGTTTATTTGAAACCGCGCCACAGATGGGCGCACCGTTTATCAAGGCAGGTGCGCCACGGGCGTTTATTGACCTTAACCGCAATTGCGACGAGCTGGATCCGGCCTTGATCGAAGGCGCACCCAAAGGGGGGCACAATCCACGGATCAGTTCAGGTTTGGGCGTTGTGCCGCGTGTGGTGGCCAATGGGCAGGCGATTTATGATGGTAAGCTGAGCTATCACGAAGCGCAAAGGCGGATAGAGACCTTCTGGCGTCCGTATCACCGCGCTTTGGCGGGTCAGCTGGATCAAGCCCATCTGATGTTTGGTCAGTGCATTCTGGTGGACTGCCATTCCATGCCACACGAAGCCATGGATAGTTTTTCGGCAGCCGGTGTGCGCCGTCCCGAAGTGGTCATCGGAGATCGCTTTGGTGCCTCGGCAAGTCCTGCGATCGTGGATCGGATCGAAGAGGCATTTATCAGGATGGGTCTGCATGTGGTGCGCAACACCCCCTTTGCCGGGGCTTACATCGCCCAGCATTACGGACGACCCAACAAGAGACGTCATGCATTGCAGATCGAAATTGACCGATCATTGTACATGAACGAACAGCTGATCCGGCCCAACGGGAACTTTGAAAATTTCCGGCGCGAGCTAAAGATTGTGATCTCTGAGATCGCTGAGATCGGGCGCTCCATGCAGCAATCGCTCGCGGCCGAATAGCGCATTGATTTCAGCGTAAGGCGCGGCCTTTGCGGATTGCGTCCGCACCAAACTTTGCCCGTATCTTGTCAGTGGCCAGTTCGGCCTGTGTGCGGGTTGCCGCGTCGGGATCCAGTAGATCAGGGGCGCGGTCTGCGTCCGTTTCCGGCACCAGATGGCTGAGGCCTACTCCGATCAGCCGATAGGCATCCACCCCTTCAACCTGATCCATCAGCCCGCGCGCTGTGCGATAGATCGTGTCGGCCATCTGGGTCGCATCCCGCAGAGCCAAACGCCGCGTGATCTGGCTGAAATCGGCGCGTTTCAATTTCAACGTCACCACGCGACCGGCGGTGGATTTGGCCTTGCACCGGTCTGCGACCTGTTCGGACAAACGCCAGATGTGCCCGTCCAGGATGCCCAGATCAGCGGTATCTTCGGAAAAGGTCGTTTCCTTGGAGATTGATTTGACGGGCTCGTTGGCCGAGACGCGGCGATGATCCTGGCCGCGCGCCAGATGCCAGAGCCGCTCACCCATTGACCCGAACCGTGCGATCAGGTCGGTTTGCTCCCAGCGCAGCAGGTCAGCAAAGGTATTGATACCGGCCTTGTCCAGTGACGCGCGCGCCACCTGTCCAACCCCCCAGATCAGGCCCACAGGTTTATCCCGCAGGAAATCAGCGGTTTCTGCCTTGCCGATGATCGAAAACCCCCGAGGTTTTTCCAGATCCGAGGCAACCTTGGCCAAAAACTTGTTGTGGCTCAGACCGATAGAGCCTGTCAGGCCCAATTCGTCCTTCATCCGTTTGACCAACCGCGCCAGCATGACCGCAGGGGCTGCGCCGTGCAGCCGCGCGGTGCCTGTCAGGTCCAAAAACGCCTCGTCCAGGGACAGGGGTTCAATGTCGGGTGTCAGCTCCTCCATCATCGCGCGGATCTGGCGCGATACGTCGACATAGACCTCCATGCGCGGTTTGATCACCACAGCGTCGGGGCACAGCTTGAGCGCTTTGAACATGGGCATTGCTGAATGTACCCCGCGGATGCGGGCGACATAGCAGGCCGTCGACACCACTCCGCGACGACCACCGCCAATGATCACGGGTTTGTCGATCAACTCGGGGTGATCTCGTTTTTCGACACTTGCATAAAAAGCGTCGCAATCCATATGGGCGATAGACAGCGTGTTCAGCTCGTCATGTGTCAACACACGGGGGCTGCGGCACGAAGGGCATCTCGTGGCGTCTGAAAACTGGCAAAAACATTCGCGACATAAGGACGGCATGGTTCAGCGTGATATCCGCTCTAGTTGGAGTGGTGAAGCAGCGTGAGAGCCCCAGAGGACTGAGGAAAGCATAGCCGATGCACAATATGGAAAACAGAGAGTTTGCGGGCGCAAAGCTGGCTTTGTTTATCGGACCCCAGCTGTTGGTCCTGCGCCGAGATGACAAACCGACCATCCCCTGGCCCGGGTATCTGGATTTGCCAGGAGGTGGACGCGAAGGAGGCGAAAGCGCCGAAGCCTGCGTGCTGAGAGAAACCAGCGAGGAAGTCGGGCTGGTTTTGCGCCCGGATCAACTGATCTGGAAACGGTTCTACGCGGATGATCCGTCGCCTGCCTATTTCTTTGCCGCACGGTTGGGAGCCGACGCCGAGCAGGATGTGGTCTTTGGATCAGAGGGGCAGGGTTGGATGCTGATGGGCCCTCAGGAATTTGTGGCACATCCCGAAGCGGTGCCCCATTTCCGATTGCGAGTTCGGGATTATCTGAGCGATGGGTCTACCGAGTTCTAAGTCGCGAGCTCGGCCAGAATTGCCTCGGCGGCACCAACCGGGTCTTCGTTTGCCCAAATCGGACGGCCCACAACGATATGATCCGCGCCATCGGCCACAGCCTGTGCGGGTGTGGCCACGCGCTTTTGATCTCCCAATGCTGCGCCGACGGGACGCACGCCGGGTGTCACGATTAAGCGACCTTCGGCTTCGGGCATGGCGCGTATGATTGCAGCCTCCTGGGGTGACGCGATGATGCCATCAGCACCGGCCTCAAAGGCCAAAGCCACGCGCTCCAGAACGATATCGCGGACATCGCCGGGTTTGATCAGGGAATTGTTCAGGTCCTCGCGGTCCAGAGAGGTCAGGATACTCACCGCCAAAATCTTGGTTTTTGAGGCGGCAGCGCCTTCCTTGGCGGCCCGAACGACATGCGGGTCACCGTGCACTGTCAGGAAATCCAGATCAAATTGCACCAAACCTTTGACCGCTTTTTCGACGGTCGCGCCGATATCAAACAGCTTCATATCTAGGAAAATGCGCTTGCCGTGCTCTTGTTTGAGCTCGTTTGCGAGGGCTAGCCCGCCGCCTGTCAGCATGCCCAGGCCAATTTTGTAGAACGAAATGGTATCGCCCAAGCGCTCCGCGAGGGTCAGACCCTCTAGCGCATTAGGGACATCCAGGGCGAGGATCAGGCGGTCATCAGCTTGCATTTGGGGGCTCCGGGCAGTGGGGTTGGGGGCGGTGTAGCCCCCCAACTGCCCGGGTGCAAGAAACCCTGGCCGGATCAGGCTGCGAGAGGAAAGCTTTGTGTCCCGGGCAGAGCGTTTGTGGCCACTGTGATCTGTCTTTCGCTGTTGCGATACTCGGGCATCCGCTTGAGCTGACGCAGCGCATCATCCAGCAGGACTTTGGCTACTTCGCCGCGGCGCATGCCATCCTGATATTCGGCTGCTGCTCGCAGGCTGAGGCGTTTGGCCTCGGCATCCATCAGAAGCGTGGCGTGAAACTGACCCGTTTCCTGTGAAAAAGCGCAGTCCTTCAGTTCTACATTCAGGATGTGCATGGCTGATCTCCCTTTGGTTGATCCAAAGCTAGTCAGTCGAAGTCGCATCCAAAATGAGAAACACGTCGGTGATTTCCCCCTGAGAGAGGAGGAAGTCCCGGATCAGGCGGCGAGACGTGACAGATCAGCGGGTTTGCTGCGGAGATGAAGGCCCTTGCCGGGGGCAATGTGCATTCTGCGGGCGGCCACGACCATGGATCTTGCGATGACGGCCCATTCAGCCTGCAACGGAGCCTCGGTCTCAACGGCATAGGTGTAGACACCTGATCCGTCGCGCAGGGTCACGCGGGCTTCGAACAAGCCCGAAGTTGCGTTGTAGCTGATATCGCTTTCGCGCGGGGTGTTGATATGCACTGTGGTCTTCCTTCTGCTCGCCTCATTTTTTGAGGTCATTGTAGGTTGTAAAATGGGTTGGATCAGCCTTGGCACCAGGGGGAATCGCGGCACCCGTTTCCCTCTTGGTTGGGAGGCTCATTAAAAAGGGCAGATGGCATGATGTTTCACGCTCATCTGCCCCAGAGGGACGTCTGGAGGAAGTCAGGCGTTAGGCGGCGTGCTGTGGACGATGGTCCAGCGCGCTGTCGACGGTGATGGCCGGGAAGTGCAGGTGCAGGCCCTTGTTGGGGGACTTGTGAAGCTGCCGCGCCTTTTGCGTCAAACCGCGCGCAATCACTGCGAATTCTGCTGTCATCGGAGCATTGATATGGACCGGGTAAACGAAAATCTCGTTCCCTTCCTGAATGGTCACTTTGGTTTCAAAGCACTCGAACTCAGCATTGTAGTGGATATCAGTCAACTGAAGCTTGTTGATATACATCGGTCTAGATCCTTCTGCTCGGCCTCTTACTTGTGGCCTGTGGATAACTATGGGGATAAATGTAACCTTTCCTTGTGATATCAACGGGTCGCGTCCGAAAAAGTTTCGGATCGGCGGGATTTCTCTCAAATACCCCCTTTTATTGCGGGTAAGCCCCTTGAATATCACAGTTTTGTGACCATTTCGGGTGCAAGGTTCCTGACCGCGGCATGCCTAATATTGGGTGCTTTGACAGGGTAACGCTTATGAAAAGGAGACGAGCGATGGACTTTGAGAAGTTCACCGAGCGGTCGCGCGGCTTTATCCAGGCTGCACAGACGATCGCCATGCGGGAAAGCCATCAGAAACTGGCGCCCGAGCACATTCTTAAGGCATTGATGGACGATGATCAGGGGCTGGCCAGCAACCTGATTAAACGCGCGGGTGGCGATCCGAAACGGGTGGTTCAGGCGTTGGATCTGGCCGTGGGCAAAATCCCGCAGGTTTCCGGCGATGCCGGACAGGTCTACATGGACAGTAAGACAGGCAAAGTCCTGGCCGAGGCTGAAACCATGGCCAAGAAAGCCGGTGACAGCTTTGTTCCGGTTGAGCGCCTGCTGACTGCTTTGGCGGTCGTCAAAAGCCCTGCGCAGGAGGCGCTGTCTCAGGGCGGCGTGAACGCGCAATCGCTGAATGCTGCGATCACTGACATTCGCAAAGGGCGCACCGCCGACAGTGCCAGCGCCGAGGACAGCTATGAGGCGCTGGAAAAATATGCGCAGGATCTGACCAAGGCTGCCGAAGAGGGCAAGATTGATCCCATCATTGGTCGTGACGATGAAATCCGTCGCTCGATGCAGGTGCTGAGCCGCCGCACCAAGAACAACCCCGTTCTGATCGGTGAGCCGGGCGTGGGTAAAACCGCGATTGCCGAGGGGCTGGCCCTGCGCATCATTAACGGCGATGTTCCCGAAAGCCTGCAACGCAAACGCCTGTTGTCATTGGACATGGGCGCGCTGATTGCAGGTGCCAAATACCGTGGTGAGTTTGAAGAGCGCCTGAAAGCGGTTCTGAACGAAGTCACCGCTGCCGCGGGTGAAATCATCCTGTTCATCGACGAGATGCACACGCTTGTGGGGGCTGGCAAAGGTGACGGTGCGATGGATGCCGCCAACCTGATTAAGCCCGCGCTCGCCCGTGGAGAACTGCATTGTGTGGGTGCCACAACTTTGGACGAATATCGCAAGCACGTGGAAAAAGACGCGGCCCTTGCCCGTCGGTTCCAGCCGATAGTGATCGAAGAACCCACGGTTGAGGATACCATCTCGATCCTGCGCGGGATCAAGGAAAAGTACGAGTTGCACCACGGAGTGCGCATTTCGGACAGCGCCTTGGTCACGGCGGCCACGCTAAGCCATCGCTACATCACCGACCGGTTCCTGCCGGATAAGGCGATTGACTTGATGGACGAAGCCGCCAGCCGTCTGCGCATGGAAGTGGACAGCAAGCCCGAAGAACTGGACGCGCTGGACCGCGAGATCATGCAAAAGCAGATCGAAGCGGAGGCGTTGAAGAAAGAAGATGATGCCGCGTCCAAGGACCGTTTGGAGAAGCTGGAAAAAGAACTGTCAGACTTGCAGGAGAAATCCAGCGAGATGACAGCCCAGTGGCAATCCGGGCGGGACAAGTTGGCTAGCGCCCGTGATCTGAAAGAGCAGTTGGACAAAGCACGGATCGAGCTGGATCATGCCAAGCGTGAAGGTAATTTGGCCAAGGCCGGAGAGCTGTCTTACGGCGTGATCCCCGGGCTTGAGAAACAGCTGGCCGAGGCTGAAACGACAGAAGACAGTGACGTGATGGTCGAAGAAGCTGTGCGTCCTGAGCAAATTGCGCAGGTCGTGGAACGCTGGACGGGTATTCCAACCGCCAAGATGCTGGAAGGCGAGCGTGAGAAGTTGCTGGGCATGGAAGATGGCTTGCACAAGCGCGTCATCGGTCAGAATGCGGCTGTGAAAGCTGTATCCAATGCCGTGCGCCGTGCGCGTGCCGGGTTGAACGATGAAAATCGGCCTCTGGGCTCGTTCCTCTTTCTTGGACCAACCGGCGTGGGTAAAACCGAGCTGACCAAGGCTGTGGCCGAGTTTCTCTTTGACGACGACAGCGCGATGGTGCGCATTGATATGTCGGAGTTCATGGAGAAGCACAGCGTGTCGCGTCTGATCGGAGCGCCTCCGGGCTATGTGGGTTATGACGAAGGCGGTGTTCTGACTGAAGCTGTGCGTCGACGTCCTTATCAGGTGATCCTGTTTGACGAGGTCGAAAAGGCGCATCCTGAGGTGTTCAACGTGTTGTTGCAGGTGCTCGATGACGGTGTGCTGACCGATGGTCAGGGCCGGACGGTGGATTTCAAGCAGACGTTGATCATTCTGACGTCGAACCTTGGGTCTCAGGCGCTGAGCCAACTGCCGGAAGGGTCAGATGCCAATGACGCCAAGCGCGATGTGATGGATGCGGTGCGGTCGCACTTCCGTCCGGAGTTCCTGAACCGTCTGGACGAGATCGTGATCTTTGATCGTCTCATCCGCGAACAGATGGATGGGATTGTCGATATCCAAATGGCGCGTCTGCTGAAACGTCTGGCGTCGCGCAAGATCACCTTGCAGCTGGATGATGCCGCCCGCAAATGGCTGGCCGATGAAGGCTATGATCCTGTCTACGGGGCACGTCCTTTGAAGCGCGTGATCCAGAAGGCGCTGCAGGATCCACTGGCCGAGGCGCTGCTGGCCGGGGAGGTGCTGGATGGTGCAACCGTGGCAGTCACTGTCGGGGCGGATGGTCTGATTATTGGAGATCGCGTTGGCACCACCGATCAGCAGCCACCCGAGGACGCCGTGGTACACTAAGAGATTGAACACGCCCCGTGGCTTTTGTTGTGGGGCGTGTTCACCCAGACCGGTTAACCGCCGCTCCTGCTTTTTTGTGGGATGTGTTTGGCAAATTCAAAGTGATTTCTAACGCCCGTGATGTTCGCGAGACCAGGGGCCTGAGGATGGCTGGAGGGTCGGCATCCGTTGCCACTTTGTCCTTAATATAGAAACAATTTGCCCTATTATCAGTGCACTGTTGCGGTAGTATTCATCTCACGGCTATAAAGAGACTGAGGGCAGCAGGCAGGCTTCTCCGCCGTGAAAACGGTGTTTCGGAAACAAAAACAAAAGTTTGAGTGATGGCAGAGCAGGGCGACACCCCCGAAGACGGCCCGGCGGTCCCCCGCTGGTTAGAAGAAATACGTCCTGGCGGCGAAGGTTTGGGCTTTGTCGAAAAGAATTTGCGCCACTCGCTGATGTTCGTGAAGCGGCCTTCGACACGGCTGCTGGTCACCTTTGATAACCTGTCGAATGTCGGTGATGACAGTGTTGAGCGCGAGCCCTGGGCCTTCAAATTCGCGCAAGACAATGCGTTGTCTCATCTGGGAATCATGGCGCATGTCAGCGACTGGTATCGCGATGCGGACCTGATCAAACGGTTTGAGCGTCTGGTCGAAGACGGTTTCTTTGACAATTATGAACGCGTCGTCTTTGCGGGCGTGTCCATGGGCGGCTATGCGGCGATTGCTTATGGATCTCTGGTGCCGGGTGCTCATGTCATTTCGATAAATCCCCAAAGCACACTGAACCCGGAACTCGTACCGTGGGAAACACGGTATGAAAAAGGGCAGCGGCAGGACTGGACTTTGCCTCTGGCAGATGCGTCCGAACTGACGTCAAAGCTCGAGCGCGTTAATATTTTCTATGATCCTTATCATGAGTTGGACCAGCAGCATCTGGATCGCTTTAGCGGCGACAATATCCGTATTTTCAAATGCTGGTTCTCGGCTCATAAAACGGCTGTTTTCCTGCGCAAGATTGATGCTCTGAAACCTGTGATGCAGCATTGCATCTTTGACGAGCTGACGGATCCGATTTTCTACAAACTCTACCGCGAGCGGCGAGACTTGCCTTGGTACCGTGGTGCTGTGTCTAGCTACTTCACTGAAAAGGGGCGCGAGGACACGGCGGAGCGGTTCGATGAGTTCTTTCGAGCGCGATTGCGAAAGATCAATAAGACTAAAGTCGCCAAAGCAGCCAAAGCTAAAGAACTGACACCCACAGAGGTCGCATTTGAAGCTGCGAGGAAAGCGGCCGAAAAGGCGGGCAAGCCTTTCATGCCGGGCAAGGTCGCGCGGTCTTTGAAAGAAAAGCCCGAGCACAATTGCAAGATCATCCCCCCGGAAGGCGCGGGTGGAAAAGCGCCTGCCAAGATCAAGTCCGAGGACATGGGCAGCCGTGTGATCGTCACCACGATGAAAAACGAAGGCCCCTTCATGCTGGAGTGGATCGCCTACAACCGGGTGATCGGGTTCACCAATTTTTTGATCTACACCAACGACTGTGACGATGGCACCGACAAGATTGCCATCCGTCTGGAAGAGTTGGGGATGGCGCAGCACCGCAACAACAAGTTTCACAAGGGAGGTAGCCCCCAGCGCGTGGCGTTGCGCGCATCTTTGAAAGAGCCCTTGTTCCAGAACGCCGATTGGCTGATCTGCGCTGATTGTGATGAATTCCTGAACATTCGCGTCGGCAAAGGGCGGTTGGATGATCTCTTTGCGGCCGTGGGTGATGCGGATGCGATTTCGCTGTGTTGGAAATTGTTCGGAAACAGCGGGCACGTTGAATACACCGAAGATCCGATCATCGAACGGTTTGATCGCTGTACGGAAGAGCTGACGTTCCCGCATTTCCGCGCGTTGGGCATGAAGACTCTCGTGCGCAAAAATGAAAAATTGCAACGCCTGCGCATTCACCGTCCCGGCTTCCATCTGGACCGTGGCGATATCAAGTGGGTGGATGCGGGTGGCAAACCGATGCCGGATCAGTATCTTGATGGCGGCTGGAAGGCGTACAAGGGGTTCAATCATGATTATGCGCGCCTGCATCACTATGCGGTGCGCTCGGTTGAGAGCTTTCTGGTCAAACGCGACCGGGGTCGCACCAACCATGTGAATGATGATCAGGGCGTCGATTACTGGTCGACAATGAATTACAACATGGCGCAGGATACGACCATTCACCGCCACCTGCCCGCCATGAAAAAAGAGATGGCCAACCTGTTGAAGGATCCGGAGCTGGCGAAGTTGCACCGGACGGCTTGCGATTGGCACAGAGGGCGGATCGAGGATCTTCTGGGCCGCGACGGCTGGCCTGATTTCCGCGACCAGATCACCGAGATCAACAAAGTTCCCGAGCTGGAAGAGAACTGAACCGGCATGGCGAAGGATGAGCCTTATGTCGTCGTCCATGGCGGCGTGCATAAAACCGCGTCCAGTGCTGTACAGGCGGTTCTGAAACGCAATCAGGGCAAGCTTTTGAAACATGGCGTGCGGTATATCCATCACCGCAAGGCGCGGCTGGATTATACCAACCCGGTTCAGTTGAATGGCTATCTGCGTCTGGGGCTCGATTTTAAACCCAACATCACTGACAAAGACCTGGAAAAGCTGGTGCGTCAATTCTGGAAGAAGGTCGAGGCCGAACCGGGTGAACGGGTGATCCTGTCGGATGAAAACATGCCTGGCCATAGTGGGCATTGCGTGCGGCGTGGGCGGCTCTATTGGCGGCGTACCACGCTGATCCCGGCCTTTGCCGACAACATCCCATATCCTGTGCGCGAGGTGCATCTGGCCCTGCGCAACTATGCGGATTTCTTTGCCTCGGCCTATGTGGAGTTCCTGCGTTCGGCCACCGGTGCGCGGTTGTTTCCCGAAAACCAGATGAAGCGCAATGTGCTGTCCGAGATGGAAAGCTGGACTAAATTTGTTGAGGAGGTGCAGGAGGCGTTTCCTCAGGCCAAGGTGTTCATCTGGCGGTTTGAGGATTTTAAGCCGCTGTTCCCGAAGATTGTCGAAAGCATCTCAGGCAATGTCGTGGCGCATGCGGATATGGCCGTGCCCAAGCGCAAACGCGGTCGGCCGTCAGCGTCGCATCAGGCGATCAAGGTTATGCTGGAAGAGATCGAGCGCTTTGGCGGTGATCATGCCCTGGCGCGGCGTGTGGAAATTCAGGATGAGTACCCGCGCGGTCCGGAGTATCCCGCTTACGATCCTTGGACCCGGGCGGAGCGGGGCCACCTGACGCGAATGTATGATCAAGATGTTGCTGAAATACGACGCAGGCTTGGCGTCACGTTTCTGGAGCCGGACACATGAAGCGCCAAGATTGCCATGTGACAGGCTTCCAGCTAGGGTTTTGTCAAAATAAGCGCGCAAAGCGCAGTTTGAGGCAAAAAGAGCCGCGACATTGCGGCCGGGTGGAGCAATGACGAATGAGTAAACCCTATCACATAGCAATGTTGTGGGTCGAAGGCCCGTTGAGTTATGTCGAGCAGCTGTGTGTGCAAAGCTTTCTGGACAATGGTCACGATGTGACCATGTATCACTACGGTGACGTGCCAAATGTTCCCAAAGGGGCGACGATGGCACATGGCAGCGCCATTCTGGATATCAATAGCTTTATTGCCCACGGCAAGACTGGCAGCATGGCACTCTTTTCGGATGTGTTTCGCTATCACTTGCTGACCAAACTCGATCGTACGATCTGGGCGGACACCGATGCCTACTGTGTTAAACCGTTTGTTTCGGACACCGGGCACTTCTTTGGTTGGGAAAGCGATCACCATATTAACGGTGGTGTTTTGGGTTTTCCTCAGGATAGCGAAGCGCTGGCCGGGTTGCTGGAAATGACCGAAGACGAATATGGCATTCCTTTCTGGTACGGCGGGCGCGTCCGAGAAAAGATCGTTGCGCGCGCCGAGGCGGGATCACCCACACATGTCAGTAAACTACCATGGGGGGTTTGGGGTCCTCATGCGGTGACGGCCTATCTGCAAAAGACAGGCGAAGACAAATATGCCTTTCCCAAAGAAGTGCTTTATCCGGTGCCCTACGCACACCGGCGTCTGATCGTGAATGGCAGACGTCGCCGTTCAGCGGAAAACTTCGTGACCGATAAAACGATGTCCATTCACCTTTATGGGCGGCGGATGCGGGCCTTTCTGGCCAGCCGTCCTGAAGGACTGCCAGATGAAGGTGGGATGTTTGAGGCGCTTTTGGCCAAACACAAGATTGATCCGCGGCAAGCACCCATTCCAGCAAAGAAACCCGTCGCTGCAGAAGCAGAGATCTAAGAGGGTAGAGCAACAAAGATGAACATGATGGCAAACAAATCTGAAAACCTGACCGACCTGGCAGACCGTTTTGGTTCGGACAAGGGTTCGACCAAGCACCGCTATACTGAGCTCTATCACATGCTCTTTAACCCTTACCGCCAACGCAAGGTGAGCTTTCTTGAAATGGGGCTGCTGATTGGCGGGCCGGAACATGGCATCGACAAGGATCGCGAAACCGGAGATTGCCCCTCTATCCGTATGTGGCTGGAGTATTTCCCCAAGGCCCATATTCATGGTCTCGACGTGTCGGATTTCTCGTGGTTCAAGCACGACCGTTTTACGTTTCACCGCTGCGACATGGATGACCGCAGCGCGATTGTGGATGCGATGGAGAACATGACCCCGCAGCCTGATATCGTGCTGGACGATGCCAGCCACGCCAGCCACCATCAGCAAAACGCGTTTCTGGAGATTTTCCCGCGTCTGCCATCGGGCGGACTCTATGTGATTGAGGATCTGCGCTGGCAACCCAAGACCTATGAGCAGAAGGGCATCACCAAAACCGCAGCCCTGTTCCGCAGTTTTCTGAACGATCGCAAGTTCAGCCACTCGGACCCAGACATTGAGGCGCAGTTCAACGCGCTCTTGCCAGAGATTTCGGGCTGTATCGTAGAACCTGTGCGCTACCAAAAAGCCCGCAAAGATCAGGTGGCTGTGATTCACAAGCGCTAATCACCCTACAGATCATATGTCGTTGTGCGCGGGTCGGTGCGCGCCGATATTGATGCTTGTGATGCAACGGACGACCAGACCATAGTAACCACAAACGTCGATCCTGAGGGAGAGTGTGATGGGTTTTGTGATGACGGTTCTTCAGGGCATGGCAGTGCTGTTTGTCACGGCCTTGGGGGTTCTGGTTCTGGCGGCCTTGGTCATGTTCGTTTTGGACAAGACCCAAACCGGCGATGCGATCCGGCGCAATTATCCGGTGATCGGGCGGTTCCGGCATATCTTTTCAACTTTGGGCGAATTTTTTCGGCAGTACTTCTTTGCTATGGATCGCGAGGAAATGCCGTTTAACCGGGCCCAGCGGGAATGGGTGAAACACGCGGCAGTCGGGGGCAGCAATACGGTGGCTTTTGGGTCAACACGCAGCCTGACGGTGCCGGGCACGCCGATCTTTGTGCCGGCAGCATTCCCGCCTTTGGACGATCAGTTTGCCTCGACCGAGCCAATGCAGATCGGACCCACGGCAACCACGCCTTATATCGCCAAGTCGATCTTCAATGTGTCTGGCATGAGCTTTGGGGCCATCTCCAGACCTGCTGTTGAGGCGCTAAGCCGCGGCGCTGTCAAGGCGGGGATCTGGCTGAACACAGGCGAGGGGGGCGTGTCGCCCTATCATCTGTCTGGCGGGTGCGATGTGGTGTTCCAGATTGGCACGGCCAAATACGGTGTCCGGGATGAAGACGGTGCCCTGAGCGAGGCCAAGCTGAAAGAGGTTGCGGCACACCCTAATGTCCGGATGTTCGAGCTGAAGCTGGCGCAAGGTGCGAAACCCGGCAAAGGAGGTATTCTGCCCGGCCAAAAGGTCACCGCCGAGATTGCTGCGATCAGAGGTATTCGCGAAGGCCAGGACAGCATTTCGCCGAACCGCCATGTTGAGGCTGCGGATTTTGCCGCCCTCTTGGACATGATCACACACATCCGAGAGGTGACTGGCAAGCCTGTGGGCATCAAAACGGTCATAGGGTCTTCAGACGGGTGGGAGCCTTTCTTTGAGCTGATCGCAACACGTGGCGCAGACAGCGCCCCGGACTTTATCACTGTGGATGGCGGCGAAGGGGGAACGGGAGCTGCCCCGATGCCCTTGATGGACCTGGTCGGATTGCCCATTCGGGATGCTTTGCCTGCGATGGTGGATTTGCGTGACCGGCATGGGCTGAAAGATCGCATTCGCATCATTGCCAGCGGCAAGCTGGTCAATCCCGGCGATGTGGCCTGGGCCGTCTGTGCAGGGGCTGACTTTGTAACCTCGGCACGTGGGTTCATGTTCAGCCTTGGCTGCATTCAGGCGCTCAAGTGTAACAAGAACACATGCCCTACCGGTATCACGACCCATGACGCACGCCTGCAGGAAGGTCTGGTCGTTGAAGACAAATACGCCCGTGTCGCGCAATACGCCAAATCGGTGATCAAGGAATTGGAGACCATTGCACATTCCGTCGGGGTGGCGGAGCCGCGCCAGATGCGCCGACGGCACGTACGGATCGTGCAGGCCGATGGCACCTCGATCCCGCTGAACCGCATGCGCCCCAGCGTGCCGCCGCACGTCGCTCAGAAGGATTAGTCCCATGTCGATGACAGAAAATTCCACTCCGCTGGCCGCAGTGTTGTTCGATTGCGATGGTGTGCTGGTAGACAGCGAAGTGTTGACCAACGCGCTGTTGCGCGATGACTTGGCTAGCTTTGGCCTGGACCTGACCCTTGAGCAGACGATGGAGCAATTTGTCGGCAGCACCATGTGGGGCGTCGCGGAAAAGGCGGTTGAGATGGGTGCCAAGTTGCCGGATGACTGGATCGCAACTTTCTACGCCAAGATGTACGAGGTCATGGCTGAAAAGGTTGAGGCTGTGCCCGGGGCAGCTGAATTGTTGGATCGCTTGACTGAGGTCGGTATCCGTGTGGCCGTTGGTTCAAACGGACCCTTGTCCAAGATGGATATTACCCTGAACAAAACGGACCTGATGAACCGGGTGTCTCCACATGTCTATTCGTCTCAGGATCTGCCCAATCCCAAACCCGCGCCGGATGTCTATTTACATGCCGCTGAACAGTTGGGTGTGGCACCCGACGCTTGCATCGTTGTCGAAGACAGCACCTCGGGAGCCAAGGCTGCGGAGGCGGCGGGCATGCGCTGCATCGGGTTCGCGGCAGAGGGGCAGGCGGCTGAACTGGCCCCGTATTGCATATTCACGGTCCATTCGATGCAAGAGCTGGCCGAACGTCTGGGTCTCTAATTGTTACAATCTTCCAAACTGATCGTGAGCCGAGTTGTTTTGCGCATCGGGTTCCCACAGTCTAGGTCCATCCTGAATGTGGATGAGTTTTAAGGGAGCCCTTGCATATGGCCTATCGCTGGACAAATACGTTGAAAGACCGGGATGTCACGGATGAAAACCTGTGGCTGAACCGCCGCCAGTTGATAGCAGGTGCAGGCGCTGGTTTGGGTTTGGCCGCGATGGGCCGCCCTGTCCAAGCGATGGAGCTTGAGCCGAACTCTTGGGAAGATATCACCAACTACAACAACTATTATGAATTTGGCACCGGGAAGGAAGACCCGGCCGCCAATGCGCATAC